>JAQWCP010000032.1 GCA_028705905.1 Oscillospiraceae bacterium | reverse complement strand
TCTGATGGGAGTATTGCTCCGAGACAACCAAAACCGCCTGGCGGCCCTCTGCGACGTCGGACGCCATTTGCGCCAGCAGGCGAGGAAGCGTCTTCCGTCCCCGGCCCAACAACAATTGAAGCATTGTTTCCTCTCCTTTTTATCCAAAACGGCGGCGCCCAAAGGCCACCGCCGTTTTTTGCATGATCCACTCCTTATCGTCTTCCACCGCCGCCGGAGCTGGAGCGGCCGCCGCCCCCACTGGAGCTGGAACGGCCGCCGCCAAACCAACCGCTGCGGCCGCCGCCGCGGCTGCTGCTGTGGGTGTAATGGGTCCCATTGGGCGGGCGCCCGCCCCCGCCGGGAAACGGGCCGGGGCCAGGCGGTGGCGGACGGCGCCAAGGCCGGCTGCGCCAAGGGGAAGAATAAAACCCGCCCGGGCCATACATGGGGTTTCTTCTCCATCCGGAGAAAAGGGCGCGGATCAGAAAGACGATGCCAAACACCAGAATGCAGACAATGGCAATGATGGCCACCAGGGCGCGCCATACCACCCGGCCGCCGGAAATGACAAGAGACCCCCAATTAAAACCCGGGGGTTCTCCTGCCCATTCGCTGCTGGAAATTGTCACCTGATAATGGGTTTCGTACCAGTGCGTCAACGCGCCAAACAGCTCTTTCACTGCCACATCATACTGGCCGTTGTCAAACGCCTCCCAAAAATAGGTGTCCAAATATTGGTTGATCTGGTCGTTGGAAAAGTCGTCCTCTATGCCGAGACCCTGAATCAGCCACCCTTTCCCCTCAAAAGGGGAAAAAAGCAGCAACATGCCATTGTTCCGGTTGGCGTCGCCCACGCCGTATTTGTCAAACAGCGTCTTGGCCGCCTGATCCGCCGGCACCCCGTCCAGGGAAGCAACGGAGACAATGACGATCTCGCCGCCTGTTTTTTTCTTTAGCTCTAAGTTCACCGTCTGGATCATCTGCTTGGTGGCAGAGCTTAACACCCCCGCCCCGTCCTGGGCATAAGAAGTGTCCGTCACGCCGGGGGACACGGCGGGGGCAGTTGGTGCCTGCGTCGCCGCTTCCGGCGTCTGAACCGGCTCTGGGGTCTGGGTGGCCGCCGGTGTCTGGGTGGCCGCCGGTGTCTGGGTGACGGCGGGTGGCACCTGGCTGCCGGAAAGCCGAACCCACATGACACCGCAGGTCAGCGCCACAACAAGAACCAGAACCACCACGGAAACCGTATGGTTTTTGAAAAATTTCATGATTCCACCTCAATGGAGGCTGCAAGCAAACGGCCTAACCTTTCAGCTCCAGCAGTTTGTTTTTCAGCTCTCCCTCAATGCGGCGCAGTTCCACTTCGGCTGCCTGCCGTTTCTGTGCGCCTTCTTGCTGGATCTGCATCACTTCATCCAGCGTGCCAATGAGCTGTTGGTTGGTGTGCTGTAACGTTTCGATGTCAACAATGCTCCGTTCCGCCTCCCGGGCGGTGTTGACTGTGCCAAGTTTCAGCGCCTCTGCATTTTTCTTCAGCAGTTCGTTTGTCATATTGGTCACGGCAGATTGAGCCTCTGTGGCCTGGCGGGACTGCTCCAGACCAAGGGCCAGCACCATCTGGCTTTTCCACAGGGGGATGGTATTGACCAAGCTGGACTGAATTTTTTCAATCATCAGGCTGTCGTTGTTTTGCAGCAGGCGGGTCTGCGGCCCCATCTGGATGGAGATCATCCGGGTCAGCTCCAGGTCGTGGAGCTTCTTCTCAAACCGGTTGCACATGGCCGCCAGATCGTTATATGCCTGGGCGTCCTCCTGCGCCCCGGTCTGGGCCGCTTTTGCCTCCAGCTCCTTCAGCTCCCCTGCCCGGACGGCGTTCAGCTTTTTGCGGCCCGCCAAAATATACATGGTCAGCTCTTTATAATACTTCAAATTGAGGTCATACATCTGGTCGAACATGGCCACATTTTTCATCAATGTGATCTGATGCTGTTCCAAAATATCCACAATTTTATCCACATTGGTCTCCGCCGCTTCATATTCCGCCTTCATGGCGGCGATCTGATTCTTCTTTTTCTGGAAAAAGCCGAAAATGCCCTTTTTCTCCTCTTGGTTCAGTCCTTTGATTTCCACTACAAGGCCGGAGAGGGCCGCACCCACTTCCCCCAAATCCTTCGTCTTCACGTTGGAGAGCGCCTGCTCAGAGAATGAAACAATATTTTTTTGGGCGGCGGCGCCGTATTGAAGCACCACATTGGTGTCCCGGAGGTCAATTTTTTCTGCAAAGTCGTTTACCGCCTGCTTTTCCGCCTCAGACAGCATGGAATCGTCCATGGGCTCCGGCGTTTCCATCTGCCGGGGCGGCCTGTCCGCCATGGCTCCCTGCTCTGCTGTGCCCAGCGTCAGCCCGGCGTTGCCCCCTGTCTCCAGTTTGGAAAATACAGTTTCCACCGGTTCTATGGCATCAGGCGTCAAGGTCAATTCCGGTACGTTTCCTTTCTCGTTCATCTTGACAGTATCCTTTCCACTTTAATGATTTTGTTTCTTCCGGCTGCAACGGCGGGTCGATGAGTCCTTCCCGGATCATCATATTTTCCAGCACTGTAATGTCTGTGGCAATGTCCATGGCTTCCGCGCCAAACAACTCGTCTAGCTGGCGCCGGAACGCCGAAACGATGGTGTCCATCATGGCCTCCACTTTCTCCATTGTGCCGTCAATGTTTTCGCCGCTCACACCCTGGGCGCCCATCCGGTCATACGCGTTGAGCAGCTTTAATGTGGTAGGTAAATAATAATTGAGAAATTTTTTGATTTGGGGCAGCTTTTCAGGATGGGCAATGACATGGTCAAAGATTTTTAACGCCACTTCCTCCATTTCGTCAATTTGGCGGCTGATGGTGGGGTCTTCAATATTGTCGTTGAGACGCCGCATCTCCGAGATGGCCCGGTCGCCGTCTTCCATCAGCTTGTCGATGGCAGGATTGCCTGTGGACTTCGGCGGTTCCGGCTCTTTTGCCTTCTCCCCCGTTTCCTCCGGCGGGGCTTCTTCCACCTCTTTGTTTTTCCAGATCCATTTGCCCACCACCAGGACAAGCGCGGACAAAGCGGCCGTCCGCAGCACAAAGGCCAGCATGCTCACTGTGGGGACCAGCAAAGACAGCGGCCAAACAAGCGCCGCCAAATACAGCGGAAGCACCGAACGCTTCACTGTTTTTTTGCCCTTTTCCACTGCATTTCACTCCATTCACGAGATTGTTTTTATTTTATCCCGTATTGATTCTATTTTACTTCTCCCACATACCCCTGTCAAGAAGTATCGGATAGAGCCAACTGTTCCATTTGCTGACAATGCCAAAGAAAAAAGCAGAAAAAAGTATTGCAATTTGGAGTGGGACATGATATGATGAATGTCGCATAATTGTGCTATTGTCGTACAATTGGAGGTGAGCATAAATGAAAAAAGGAATTCATCCCAAATATGAACAGACCACCATTCGATGCGCCTGCGGTGAAGTGTTTGAGACCGGCTCCACCGAAAAAGACATTCGGGTTGAAGTTTGTTCCAAATGTCACCCTTTCTTCACTGGAAAGCAGAAGATGGTGGATACAGGCGGACGGGTAAGCCGCTTCAATAGAAAGTTTGGTTTGGAGAAATAAGACACAACACCCCTGTGCCGTTTGGTGCAGGGGTGTTCTGTTTATGGGAACCATTCGCTTTTTTGCAAAAAAGGAGGAAATCAGGGCATGATAAAAGGCGTGGCATTTGATATGGACGGGCTGATGTTTGACACGGAGCAGTTGGGGCTGGATGCCTGGGCCTATCTTGGCGCCAAATACGGGTTTGAGATGCCCCGCGCCCTTTGGCTTTCCGTCTTCGGCCTCCGGTTTGAAGAAATCCAGCAAGTGATCAAGGCTCACCTGGGGCCTCACTTCCCCTTCGCCCAGTATTGGGTAGAGCTAAAAGATTACATAGACGACTTTGTCGCCGCCAGCGGCACGCCGAAAAAGCCAGGTCTTGTCCCTTTGCTCCAATATCTGCAGGCAAACGGGTACCGGCTTACCGTTGCCTCCTCCACACCCCGCAATCGAGTGGAAAATTATATGAAACACGCTGGCATACGGGCATATTTCGGCGAAATCGTCTGTGGCGACATGGTGGCCAGGGGCAAGCCCGCCCCGGATATTTATCTCAAGGCGGCTCAGGTGATGGGGCTTCCACCGGAAGACTGCATCGCCCTGGAAGATTCCCCCCGGGGCATCCACTCCGCCCATGCCGCCGGGATGCACCCTGTGATGATCCCGGACCTTTTGCCGGCAGACCCGGAAACAGAAGCCCTCTTATACGCAAAGCTGCCATCCCTGTTTGATGTGATTTCTCTGCTTGCAAAAGACCCCTTGCCAGCAGGCCAAAGAAAGTAGGATACGATGGAACAGAATTTCAAAGAAGAGCATGTGACAAAAGCAGTGCTTGCCGGCCTCGCCTCTCCCCGGCTGGAGAAAGGGGAGAGTGCGGACGAGCAAAGCATGGCAGAGCTTTCTGCCCTTTTGGAGACGGCCGGCGGCATTGCCGTGGGCGAGGTGCTGCAAAACCGCCCCTCTCCCGACCCCCGCACGTTTGTGGGTGAGGGCAAAGTGGCGGAAATCCGTCAGCTGGTGGAAACGGAAGGGGCAGAGCTTGTCATTTTTGACAACGAGCTTTCCCCCTCTCAGATGCGGGTGCTGACAGAAGAGCTGGGCGTGCAGGTGCTGGACCGCAGCGGTCTGATTTTAGATATCTTTGCCCAGAGAGCCCGCACCCGGGAAGGGCGGCTACAGGTGGAGCTGGCCCAGTACAAATATCTGCTGCCCCGGCTCACAGGCATGTGGGGCCATCTGGTGCGGCAGACCGCCGCCGGCGGGCGCAGCCCCATCGGCACCCGTGGCCCGGGCGAAACCCAGCTGGAAAGCGACCGGCGGCACATCCGCCGCAAAATTGCCAAGCTGGAAGAGGAGCTTGCCGAAGTGCGCCGGGTGCGCAGCACCCAGCGGGAGCGGCGGATCAAAAACGAGGTGCCAGTGGTGGCCATCGTGGGTTATACCAACGCCGGCAAATCCACCTTGCTCAACCAGCTGACCGGTTCGGACATTCCGGCCAACAACCGGCTGTTTGACACGCTGGACACCACCACCCGGCTGCTACAAGTCAGTGATTTTCTGGAAGTGCTGGTTTCCGACACCGTTGGGTTTATCCGCAAGCTGCCCCACCACTTGGTGGACGCCTTCAAAGCCACACTGGAAGAACTGACTTTTGCCGATCTTCTGCTACACGTCATTGACAGTTCCAGCCCCGACTGGCAGGAGCAGGCGGAAATCGTGGAAGGTCTCGTCCGAGAGCTGGGAGCAGAACAAATTCCCCGCATCGACGTTTTCAATAAAGCAGACCTGTACACCGGCGACATCAAGCCCCACGGGGAGCGGATCGTCTCTATCTCCGCCAAAACCGGGGCAGGTCTCCCGGAACTTCTCTCTCAGATCAACACCGTGCTGGACAAAGGCGCGCGCCGTGTGACGCTGCGTCTGCCCTATGATCAGGGCGGCGTCCTGGACGTGCTGTATCGGGAGGCAAAGGTGGAGGCGGTGGAGTATGCGTCAGAAATTGTGGTGCAGGCCATCTGCCCCCGGAAGCTGTTGGGGCAGATCTCCGAATTTCTGTCTGCCCCGGGAGGCGAACCCACATGAGCAAAGCATATTACGTTCCCGCAGGGGACGGCGTTTCGGAGTTCGTGGAAAAACGTTCCCGCTTCATCGGCTATTTATTCCACGTGACGACGGAAGAAGCGGCTCTTTCCAAAACTGCGCAAATCAAGGCCAGGCATTATGATGCCAAGCACAACGTCTACGCCTATTTGATCCGGGAAACCGGCGCCATGCGCTATTCCGACGATGGCGAACCACAAGGGACCGCCGGCATGCCGGTTTTGGAGGTGCTGCGCCGGGCGGGGCTGACAGACGTCTGCTGTGTGGTCACCCGCTATTTCGGCGGCATTCTGCTGGGAGCGGGCGGGCTCACACGGGCCTATGCCAAAGCAGCCAAGGACGTTGTGTCCGAAACGGGCATCCATGTGATGCAGCCCTTCCAAAGCCTTTCCGTCTCCTGCTCCTATCCCCTGTTTGAGCGGGTAAAGCGGGCCCTGGCAGAGGTGGACGGTATCTTGCTGGACGCCCAGTATGGCGCGGATGTCCAGCTTGCCCTCCTCCTGCCCCAGGCAAAATGGGCGTCCTTTGCAGAGGGCTTGGTGGAGTTATCCGGCGGAACCATGCAGCCCAAAGCGGGAGACGTGGTTTTCCGGGGCGTCCCTTTGGAATAGACGGGATTTTCCTATTTACATAACACCATAAAAGAAGGCGTTGACCCGGGTCAACGCCTTCTTTTCATACATCCATTTGTTTTTTTATTTCAGACGCTCCATCACCTGCATGGCCGTTTCCGCCACATGCTCCGGTGTAAAGCCAAATTCCCGGAACAGGACAGGGGCAGGCGCCGAAGCACCAAAGTGGTCTAGCGTCACCGTGGCACCATCCAGCCCCACATACTTGGCCCAGCCAAAGCTGCTGCCGGCTTCCACCGCCACTCTGGCTTTGACCTTGCGGGGCAGAACTTGCTCCTGATATGCTTCCTCCTGTGCTTCAAACAGCTCGAAGCTGGGCATGGACACCACCCGTACGCCGATTCCTTGCTCTTCCAGCAGCGCGCATGCCTTTACGGCAAGCTCCACTTCCGAGCCGGAAGCCAGCAAAATCACGTCCGGCTCCCCGTCTGTATCCCGCAGGATATAGCCGCCACGCATGGCGTCTTTTCCGGTGTTTTCATAGAGCGGCAGGTTCTGCCGGGACAGCACCAAAACCGTGGGGCCGTCGGCCCCCAAAGCCGCCAGGTACCCCGCCGCCGTCTCTTTCCCGTCTGCCGGACGGAACACCACGGTGTTGGGTGTGGCGCGCAGGGCAGCCAGTTGCTCCACCGGCTGGTGGGTGGGGCCGTCTTCCCCCACGCCGATGCTGTCGTGGGTCATCACATAAAGCACCGGCAAATGCATCAGCGCCGAAAGGCGCAAAGCTGGCTTTACATAGTCGGAAAAGACAAAGAACGTGGCACAGAAAGGACGCAGCCCGCCATAAAGGGCCAAGCCGTTGCAGGCGCAGGCCATGGCCAGCTCCCGCACACCAAAGTGGATGTTGACCCCTTCGTAATTGTCGGCGCCAAACTCTCCTTTGTCTTTTAATGTGGTTTTATTGGAAGGGCCAAGGTCGGCGCTGCCGCCAAAGAGATTCAGCCCGCCCGCCGCCAAGCGGTTTAGCACGGTGCCGGAGGCAGCGCGCGTGGCTGTTTTGTCTGCAAAGTCCCAAAAATCCGCCTGGGCGGCAAAATCCACAGGCAGCTTGCCCGCCTGCCAGTCGTTCCACTTTTGGGCCAAATCGGGATGGGCAGCCTCATATGCCGCAAACATGGCGTTCCACTGGTCTTCCAGCGCCTGAAAGCCCGGCTGCATGACTGCAAAATGGGCATAGACGTCTTCCGGAATGGCGAAAACATCCTCGCTTTCCCAGCCATAAAATGCTTTCATCGCCTTCAAATTCTCTTCACCCAAAGGCTCCCCGTGGGCGCTGGATTTGCCCGCCTTGGGCGTCCCCCGGGCAATTTCTGTTTTTACAATGATGAGAGAGGGCCGCTTCGCCTCCCCTTTGGCTGTCTCGATGGCCGCTGTAATGGCGTCCACATCTTCCCCGTCTTCCACATAAAGCACCTGCCAGCCGTAGGCGGCAAACCGACCGCCCACATCTTCCCGGAAGGTGATGGAAGTTTCGCCCTCAATGGTGATGTTGTTGCTGTCGTACAGCAAGATCAACCGGCCCAGCTCCATAGAGCCGGCCATGGACGCCGCTTCGGCGGACGCCCCTTCCATCATACAGCCGTCCCCGGCAATGGCATAGGTGTAGTTGTCTACAACGGGAAAGCCCTCCCGGTTGAAGATCGCGGCCAGGTGGGCTTCCGCCATGGCCATGCCCACCGCCATGGCCACTCCCTGGCCCAAGGGGCCGGTGGTGGCCTCCACGCCGATGGTGTGACCGTATTCCGGGTGCCCGGGGGTCTTGCTGCCCCACTGACGGAAGGATTGGATTTCATCCAGGGACACCCCGTAGCCAAAAAAGTGCAGCAGCGCATATTCCAGCATAGAGGCATGCCCGGCTGAAAGAACGAACCGGTCTCTCCCCGGCCATTTGGGGTTTTTGGGGTTTTGCTTCATCTGCCGCCACAGGGCATAGGCCATGGGTGCGGCCCCGATGGGCATGCCCGGGTGGCCGCTGTTTGCTTTCTGCACACCCTCCGCCGCCAAAATCCGGATGGCTGTAATCGCTTGATGCTCCTCTTTATACATTGTTTTCATCCTCCCAAACTCATCAACAAAAAATCATAACTGATCTATGGAAATGTTCCGAAGCATTTCCGGCGCTTCCTCTTCCGCTCCAAGGCACAGCGCGGCACAGAATGCTTCTCCCTCCACCAGGGAAAATTGGCAGCTTGTCCGGTTGGACGAAACAGCGCCGGACGCAGCAATCTGAAACACGCTCTCCCGCAGCGGAACACGCAGCCCCTCCCCGGTGTATTTGACAAAGCTCTCTTTCAGTGTCCAAAAGGCGATCAGCCGCCGAGCGGGGTTTTGTACTTCTGCTAACTGCGCCTGCTCCTCTGCCGCCAAAATCCGGCGGGGAAGCCCCGCCCGGCGCGGGCGCACCAATTCGATATCCACGCCCAAAGGGCTGGTGCCCACACCGCACAGGGCAAAGCCCCCGCTGTGGCTGATATTAAACGCAATGTCCGGCCGGCTTTTGAAAAAAGGCTTCCCGCCGGGCAGCCGCGCCACCTCCGGCAGTGCCGGAAGCCCAAACCGGAGGCGCAGCGCATATTGCAGCAGACGAGGCGCAAGGGCGCGCCCATCTGCCCCCTCCGCATAAAACCAAGCGGTCAGAGCCGCACCTCCTCACTTTTTATGGATTAGACCAAAAACCCCTTGCGCTCCAATACGTCCACAATCTGCTGGGCGTATGCGTTACAGATGGCGTCGTTCTCCGCCTCCACCATCACCCGCACCAAGGGTTCCGTTCCGCTGGGGCGAACCAAAATCCGGCCGTCGCTGCCCAATCCTTTCGCCGCCGCATCCACGGCGGCCACTACGTCCCCGTCCAAAATGGCCGCTTCTTTGTCCGTCACCTTCACATTCCGCAAAAGCTGGGGGTAAAGATGCACCGGCTCTGCCAGCTTGCTCAGCTTGGTCTTGCGTTCCAGCATCACTTCCATCAATTTAATAGATGTCAAAATCCCGTCACCGGTGGAGGCATATTTGCTGAAGATGATGTGCCCCGACTGCTCGCCGCCCAACCGGTGGCCGTTTGCTGTCATGTTCTCGTACACATATTTGTCGCCCACCGCCGTCTGGACATAATCAATGCCAAACTGGCCAAAGGCTTTATACAGGCCCAAATTGGACATCACCGTGGTCACCACCGTATTGTTCCGTAGTTTGCCCCGTTCTTTCAAATACCGGCCATAAATGTACAAAATTTTATCCCCGTCGACCACATCGCCGTTTTCATCCACGGCAATGCACCGGTCGGCATCCCCGTCATAGGCAAAGCCAATGTCCAGCTTGTGCTCCCGCACAAATTGCTGCAAAACCTCCACATGGGTGGAGCCGCAATTTGCGTTGATATTCAGCCCGTTTGGCTTGTCGTTGATCACGTGGGTTTCCGCCCCCAGGGCATCGAACACGCTTTTGGCGATCATCCAGGCGCTGCCGTTGGCGCAATCCAGCCCCACCTTTATGTCCCGATAGGACCGTGTGGCGAGGGAGATCAAATAGCCGATATACCGGTTTCGGCCGGCGGCGTAATCCACCAC
>JAQWCP010000031.1 GCA_028705905.1 Oscillospiraceae bacterium | reverse complement strand
CACCGTTCGTCCTTGACCAGATAGGAGGCGTGGCTGACCAGCCACGCCTCCTGTTTGTTTCTCCGCGATATCCCGCTCCGTGATGGTGCGTCGGCACATAGTGCCTCTCTACTTCCCTTTTACGATAATCCCGGTGCCATGCAGGTCACACAGCGGGAAGAGGTAGATCCCCTGCTCTTCACAATATGCCTGCACCGCCTCTCCTGCGCCTTTGTACTGCTTGCTGTTATAGTCGTGCAAAATCAGATACCCCCCCGGGCTCATGCGGGGATAAAAGTAACGCAGTCCTTCATACATAGGCAAATACAAATCCGCATCCAGGCTGACAAGCGCATATCGCTCCTCCGGCATCCCTTGGGCACTGTCTGGAAAATGGCCTTGCCGTACCACGATCTGCTCCGGATGGGGCATCCGCGCCAAAACAGCGGAAACAGAGGTGTCACCAAAATCTCCCACCGCCGCTTTAGAGTGTTGCGCTTCTTCCTCCTGCTTCACGTCCCGCTGGTCAAAGCCTTCAAAGGTATCAAATAAATAAAAGGTGCGGTCGGGGAACAGCCGGTTCACCTCTGCTGCAAACTCCCCCTGGTACACCCCCAGTTCCGCCAAAGCACCGGGCACTTTTCTTCTCTGAATCTCTTCTGCCAAAAGGCGCACGGTTGCCAGACGCAGATTCAATTGCTCCCGCATTGCATTGACCGTTGAAATTTTGCCCTGATAGCCGGCACGTTCCAGCTGCTCTGACACCGCTTGGCACGCTTCTCGATTCACAATGGCAAGATAAATATGGTCTGGTCGTAGCGCCACAACCTGAAGCAACGACAAAACCGGTATTCCATCGATTTCCTTCCCCTGCAAATCCATATGATTGTCTCCAAATGCAATCACTTGTTGGGATTGGTGGTGCATCATTCTGTATAACGCTTTCCCCGCCTGCCCTGCACCAAAAATTACAATTCGGTTCATTTTGACATTCTCCTTCCATAAGCGGCGCCATCCGCCCCCTCTCAGTTGATTGTCATTATACCACAAGCTATCTTCCAATCATAGAAAAATTGTATTTTATGTGACAATTCCTGTTCTATCTTTATGTTGAATTTCTCCCCTCAAACGCACTTCTGCTTCCATGCAAAAACAAAAAGATTCTCCCGTTCATGGGGAGAATCTTTTTGATCTCGTCATTCTTCATTGGTACACTGGATTCTTGTCTAAAATACAAACTTTTTCAGCACTCCGGCGCGCCGCTCTTTTGTTCGGTCAATTTTTGTTCAAATCGGTATTTCGTCTTTTCCTCGGGAACCGGCACGGGATACTCCCCGGTAAAGCATGCGGAACAAAACCCGCAGACAGAGTGGTCCGCCAGTTTATCCACATGGTCCACATTGAGAAATCCCAAAGAATCTGCCCCAATAATCTCGGCAATTTCCGGCACAGTATGGTGGCATGCAATGAGGTTCTCTCTGGAATCAATGTCTGTACCGAAATAGCATGGATGCCGGAATGGGGGTGCCGACACCCGCATATGCACTTCCTTGGCCCCCGCTTCTCGGAGCAACCGCACGATCCTGGCACTGGTGGTCCCCCGTACAATGGAATCGTCGATGAGTACCACCCGTTTCCCCGCTACAGTAGAAGCAATGGGATTGAGCTTTAAGCGAACGTCCCGTTCCCGCTGACTCTGTGTGGGCTGAATGAAGGTACGTCCAATGTATTTATTTTTGATGAATCCAACGCCATAAGGAATCCAGCTCTGCTGGGCATACCCCAGCGCCGCATCCAAACCCGAGTCCGGCACGCCGACCACCACGTATGCCTGTACGGGATGCTCCAGCGCTAAAAATGCGCCCGCACGCTTTCGTGCCACATGGACACTGGATCCGTCGATAACGGAATCGGGCCGTGCAAAATAGATAAATTCAAACACACAAAGAGAGGTTTTCCCACTGCCGCAACGGGTTTTGATCGACCTGATTTCCCCTTCGCTGACCACGACGATTTCCCCTGGCTCCACGTCTCGTACAAATGTGGCGCCAATGCTGTCTAAGGCACAGCTCTCTGATGCAAAGCACCAGCCATCCCCCCACTTCCCAATGCAAAGAGGCCGGAAGCCCATGGGGTCTCGGGCCGCAATCAACTTTTGAGGGGACATGATCACAAGAGAATATGCGCCGGCCAGCTTTCCCATCGCGGCGCAGAGGGCGTCCTCAATAGAAGGCGCCGTCAGCCGCTCTTTTGTCACAGTATAGGCAATGACCTCCGTGTCGCTGGTGGTGTGGAAAATGGCACCAATCAGCTCCAGCTCCTCCCGCAGGGCGGCGGCGTTGGTGAGGTTCCCGTTGTGGGCCAAAGCCATGCTGCCTTTGATGTGGTTGATCATAAGAGGCTGGGCATTGGCCACATTTTTTTGCCCGGTGGTGCCATATCGCACATGTCCAATGGCCATACGTCCTTCGCCCAACTGGGCCAGGCGCTCCCGGTCGAACACATCGCCCACCAGACCCAATGCTTTATGCCCGGAGATCACGCCGGCATCATTGACGGCAATGCCGCAGCTTTCCTGCCCCCTGTGCTGAAGGGCATAGAGCCCTGTGTACACGGCGCCGGCCACATCTGTTGTGTGAGGAGAATAGACGCCAAAAACGCCGCATTCTTCGTGTAACTTCTCTGTTCTCATGTTTTTGCTCCTTTTCGGTCTTCGCCCATCAATCTGCGCATGACTTCCCAATAAGCGTCTTCCACGCCGCCCAAGTCCCGGCGGAATCGATCCTTGTCCAATTTCTCGCCACTGACGCTGTCCCAAAACCGGCAGGTATCGGGTGAAATTTCATCTGCCAAAATCAGTTCGCCCTCTGGCGTTTTGCCAAATTCCAGTTTAAAGTCAATCAGTTCAATATTCACGTCTTCCAGATAAGCGGAAAGGACAGAATTGATCTGCAGCGCATACTCCGATATTTGCTTCAATTCCGCTTCGGTTGCCCAGCCCATCGCCAGAATGTGGGTATCATTTACCATGGGGTCGCCCAACCCATCATCTTTATAACAATACTCAATCACCGGTCGGCGCAGCTTCGTCCCCTCCGGAGCCCCCACCCGCTTGGCCAGAGAACCGGCCACAATATTGCGCACCACCACTTCCAATGGGATAATAGACACGCGGTGCACCAACGTTTCCCGGTCTGACAACTCTTTTACAAAATGGGTGGGAATTCCGCTTTTCTCCAACATCTGCATCAGAAAATTGGTCACTTTGTTGTTGATGATCCCTTTGTCCTGAATGCTTCCTTTTTTTTGCCCATTAAAGGCCGTTGCGTCATCTTTATAAGAAACTAGATACAAAGCATCATCCGATGTGCGATACACTTTCTTGGCTTTTCCTTCATACAGTTGATCCAATTTTTCCATAATCTTCTCCTCCCGCTTGATTGCGTGTTCTCGTCTCCAGCGACGAAAAATGGAAACGTGCCGCAACGAATTTCTTCATCACGACACGTATATTCTCTATTCTTACACTAAGACCCGGCAAAAGGATGCAATACGGCAAATAACGGTGCTTTTTCGTAGAATAAACCACTGTTTTCTGACAGGGTAATCTCCGAAAACCCTGCTCCTATCATTTGTCGTGCAAAACATCGTTCGATCTCCTAATTGCTTTTGTCACAGATTTCCATTGCATTTTAGCAAAGGAACCTAAGTACATTCTATCGGATCCCCGTTTTTTTTGCAAGTTATTTTCTTTAAAATTGCAATATTTCAGCATTCTTACCAATCCCGTTCTGGTCATTTCCTGCGGAAATTGTGAATAGTGCGATTCCAGCCCATTTCAGGCAGATATCAGGCGGGAAACAGATTCCTCAATCGCTTGGGAGATCAGTCGATGACCCGCTTCATTGGGATGAATTCCATCTACGCACAAATAGGCGCCATAATCCCGCTGTTCCAAAAACGCACTGCGGATATCGATCAGGGGCACCTTCTTTTCGCTGGCCAACCGACACACCTGCATGTTGTACATCTCATGCCAGCGATAAATGTATTCCTCGCTGCCACCCAGCCATTGCAGAATACTGGCCCCGTCCAGGCCTCTGCTAATCCAGTTGAAATACCGTTTGGGGTGGATGGGCGGCAAATTCAAAAGCACCGGTTTACCCCCGGCCTCTCTCGTTTTGTCGACCAGTTGGGCATACGTATCGGCAAATACATCCAAAGGCGTTTTGGGCAAATGCTCGGCTTCCGGTTCTTTCGATACTTCCTCCCAGTCAAAATCGCAATCGTTTCCCCCAAACTCCAATATCGTAAAATCTGAGTTTGCAATTTCTACCTGATGTTCATCCAACAGCCGTTTCCCCTTGCCAATGGTACATCCGAATTTGGCATAATTGATCACACGAATGCACATCTTATGACAAAACAGATTGACGAAACTATCCTTCAAAAAAGCATACCGTTCTCGGATTCGATCAAAGACAACTCCTTTTGATAAAGAGTCTCCAAATACACAAATCGCTTCCATGATTGTATTCACCGCCTTTTAATCTAATATTGAATACTATATTACATTGTTTGTATCATGTCAATACCATATACTTTCTTTTTACAAAAAGTTTTCAAAATTGAACCTGGATTTTGTAGCCCCTGTCTTGACCGGTAACTCGCTCTGATTGACACAGGTGGGGGCGTGGGCATTCCATAAATCAAGATTTGGCGATTGCCACTTCCACTTTTGTTGGAAGTACGTCCTTTTCCACATGCAATGTACATATTTTATTTTTCCCGCAAAAAAGTCCTCTAAACCGAAACATCGGTTTAGAGGACTTTTTTCATTGCTGACGGAACCGGGCTAAAAACTCTTTTGTGCTTTGCTGCTTTGGGTTGACAAAAATCTCTTCTGGCGCACCTTCTTCGCAAATCACACCACCCGCCATATAAACCACAGAACTGGACACATCCCGTGCAAACGCCATCTCGTGGGTCACCACAAGCATGGTCAGGCCTTCCTGCGCCAGGGTTCGCATAACAGACAGCACTTCTCCCACCATCTGCGGGTCCAGGGCAGAGGTCGGTTCGTCAAACAAAAGCACCTCCGGCTCCATGGCAAGCGCCCTGGCAATGGCCACACGCTGCTTCTGGCCACCGGAAATCTGGCGTGGTTTTGCGTTGATATAAGGCGCCATACCCACTTTGTCCAGATAAAACAGCGCGGTTTCCCTGGCCGCCTTCCTTCCCTTTTTCAACACTTTGATCATGCCCACCATACAATTTTCCAGTACGGTCATATTGTTAAACAAATTAAAATTCTGAAACACCATGCCCACCTTTGCCCGGTAGGGGGCCACATTGGACTGATGGCGGTTCAAGATGTTTTCCCCGTGGTACAAAATTTCGCCACTGGTTGGCGTCTCCAGCAGATTGATACAACGCAGAAGCGTCGACTTGCCGGAACCGGAAGCACCGATGATACAAGTTACATCCCCGGTGCGGACAGAAAAATCAATATCCGTTAAGACCTCGTTCTTTCCGAACGTCTTGCCTAAATGCCGGACTTCCAAAATGGCCTCTCCGCTCATCTTCTGTCCTCCTTCCTGGCTTCTTCTGGGCTTCCGGTTTTGCCCGGATAGCTGTACATTCCGCTGGTGTGTGCCAGGGTGTCCGTAGAGGCCAGATCATAGCTGTCCGGCCCGTCCATCTTCCGCTCCACCAGCCGAAGGATGCGGGAAACGGTAACTGTGAGGATCAGGTACACCACCATGGTGACAGTGAACGTCTCAAAATACGTGTAGTAGGCGCCTGCAACCGACTTACTGGCAAAGAACAGCTCCACAACGCCGATCACGGACAGCACACAGGTATCTTTGATGTTGATGATCAGGTTGTTCCCGATCTGGGGCATGATGTTCCGCAAAGCCTGGGGCAGAATTACTGATATCATGGTCTGCCAGTGGTTCATGCCAATGGCCTTTGCCCCTTCTGTCTGTCCGGGATCAATGGACAAGATACCGCCGCGGGTTGTTTCCGCCATATACGCACCGGTGTTGACGGAGACAATGATAATGGCAGACAACAGCCACCCCAGATCCACACCCGCATACAGCAATCCATAATAAATAAACATGGCCTGAACCATCATTGGCGTGCCACGGAACACTTCCACATAAACGTACAAGATGCCCTTGACAATGCCAACAAGAACACGTTTGGCAGACCATTTCTTCCGATCAACCGGAATGGTCTGAACGGTGCCCACAAGAAGCCCAATGATACAGCCCACCGCCGTACTCACCAGGGCAATGACCATGGTGGTTCCAGCGCCTCGCAAGACGGACATCCCGTATTGTTGGATAATGAATAGGATTCGTTCGAAAAATCCTGCTGGCATAAACTATCGTCCTCTCTTGTTCTGGGTCTTATGAGCACCATCCGCCAGTTATAGGCATTCAGGCGCAGATGAAATGCTTACTGGGCCAGCGGCTGCACCGCAATGGCTTCATCCATCATTTTTGTGAAATCTTCCACGGTCAATTGAGCCAACACGCTGTCGAGACTTTCTGTCAGTTCGGTATTGCCCTTTTTCGTGGAAATGCCGATGTTGATTTCTTCTTCAGAAACTTTAAAGTTGTCATCCTTATTTGTGAAGTCCAGCAAGGTCATGCCGGGGTATGCCACACAAGCCGCCTTGGCAGTGGGCATGTCGGTAACAACCAAGTCAACTTTTCCAGCGTCCAGGGCCACCAGCATTGCCGGTGCGGATTCCATGGCTGGCTGGATCTTGACATCTTTAATCTGGGGCAGGCAAACATCATACCACACGGTATTGATCTGAGAGGTTGCCTTTGCGCCTTCCAAATCGGCAACGCCCTTGGCACTTGCATAAGCGCCATCCTTTTTGACCAAAGCCACAATGGACGCATAGTAATATGGCGCCGTGAAATCCACGGACTGCAACCGTTTAGCTGTAATCGACTGGCCGGCAATGGCGCAGTCAATCTTGCCGGCCTGCACCGCAAGCGGCAGGGAATCCCAATCCAGCTTGTAGATTTCCAGATCCCACCCTAGCTTTTCACAGATCAGCTTGGCCATCATCACGTCATAGCCATAGGCATAATCCGAGCTGTCTACAATGGGAACCGCGCCGTTGGAATCATCTGACTGCGCCCAGTTGTACGGCGCATAGGCACATTCCATGCCAACACGCAGCACCTTGCGTTCCTTGCTGGCGGTGCCACAGGCGCAGAGCGCCAAAAGCATCATGCAGGACAGGACAAGTGCAAAGATACGTTTCATTTTCATAACTCCCTTTTCCTTATTTCTATTTTGAATTTCAAAATAGGCAAAAACAAAAACCATGTCGCTTCGCAAGAGGAAGTACACATGGCTAAAAGTGCGGCAATACCGCACGTTTCCACCCAATGATAGCACTCCACGTTTGTGACAGTGCGCCGGATCTTTTCCGACGCCCCAGCATGGCACTTCCAGGCAAGCGTCACACTTCGGCCGACATCCCTTTTGTTTGCAGCGGGTGCCTGTCCCTTGCTGCAAATGACTCTTGATGTCTGCGCCTCTATCATCGTTTTAGGGCAAAGCCCAAAAAACAATTGTCAAAATACAGGGAATAAATAAAACTTACCATGGTTTCTCCCTTCTGTCAACCATTTCCCCGTATGAATGACACAAAGGGACGATTCTTCGTGATGGAAATACCAAATGGGCCAACGGAACCCCCTACGCCTTTGTCATATCACCGCACATCCGAATGTCAAGGCGGTCTTTACTATATTGGGGGTTGATGCCCCAGCCTTTCACACGAGGATCGAATACGAAAATGCGCGGCTTCCGAACGGAAGCCGCGCATTGTTAGTTGGTTTTTCACTCATTAAAACTCATGTCGCAACCGGGCAATTAGTTTTTGAAGCTCTGTAAAGAGAAGCATCAGAACACAAAGGCCCAAAATCTCCAGCCACTGCATGCCGGGGATGACACCCAGCCCAAACAGGATGCGCAGAGGGGGAACCAAAACCACCACCACCTGGAGCAATGTGGATATGCCCAAAGCCAGCCACAGCATGGGGTGTTTCTTCGCCTTCATGCGGAAAACAGACGTATGCTCTGACTGGAACCCAAGCGCCGCAAACAGCTGCGCCATTGCCAATGTGACAAACGCCATGCTGATGCCCACTTCCGGTGCAAAACGGCGGCCCAAAAGAAACGCCACAATGGTAATCGCCGCTTCAAACGCGCCAGTCATCAGAATACGAAGCCACTCTCGTCCGGAGAAAAACGGCGTTTTTTTGTCTCTTGCCTTCCGCTCCATCACACCGTCTTCTTCCGGCTCCACGCCCAAAGCCAGCGCAGGGAACGAGTCTGTGACAAGGTTCACCCACAAAATGTGAACCGGATTCAAAATACGCCAACCGGCTATGGTAGCCACCAGCATGGTCAGCACCTCACCCGCATTGGAAGACAATAAAAACCGCACTGCTTTATGGATGTTATCAAAAATCCGTCTGCCTTCCCGCACGGCGATGACAATGGTTGCAAAATTATCATCTGTCAAAATCATATCGGAAGCGCCTTTGGAGACGTCAGTTCCCGTAATGCCCATGCCGACCCCGATTTCCGCGCCCTTCAGGGCGGGAGCATCGTTGACGCCATCGCCTGTCATGGCAACAACCTTGCCTCGCTTTTGCCATGCCGCCACAATCCGGCTCTTATGCTCCGGAGCTACTCTTGCAAAAACTGCGATGTCACCAATCTGATCATAAAGCTCCTGGTCGCTCATAGCTTCCAGCTCAACGCCGGTAATGGCCCTTCTGCCATCTCCCAAAATCCCCAGTTCTTCGGCAATGGCAGCTGCTGTAATCTTGTGGTCGCCCGTAATCATAACAGGCAGAATCCCCGCTCTGCGGCAGGTGGCGATGGCGCGCTTCGCCTCTTCTCTGGGGGGATCGATCATCCCTGCAAGGCCACAGAAAACAAGGCCGCTCTCCGTTCCTTCCATATCATCAGCGTCAAATGCGTCTACATCTTTATAGGCAAAAGCCAGCACCCGGAGGGCCTGTTTTGCCATCGCTTCGTTGGCAGCTTCGATGTCCGTTCGGTCTTGTAGCGGTGTTTCCCTTCCACCCTTCAACTGACGATCACAGCGGGTGAGCAGAACATCCGGCGCGCCCTTTACAAAAACGCGCTGCTTCCCATTGGGAAGGGCGATGACAGCCGTAGAAAGTTTCCGGTCTGAATCAAACGGAAACTCTCCCATCCGCACCCGGTTCTTGACATCTTCCATGGTGCATACGTTTTGCACAATCAAATAATCCAACAAGGCCGTTTCCGTTGGATCGCCCACGAAATTGTCGCCATCGCCCGGATGGGAGTCGTTGCAATGCAACATCGCGTCAAACAGGAAATTCGGCGCTTCTCCATCGGTCCAAATCTGTTTCACAGTCATTCGGTTCAAGGTCAGGGTACCCGTTTTATCCGAACAGATTACCTGGGTAGAGCCCAATGTTTCCACTGCGGGCAGGCGGCGGATGATGGCCCCCTGGTCCGCCATGCGGCGCATTCCCATCGCCAGTACGATGGTGACCACCGCCACCATGCCTTCCGGAATGGCGGCCACCGCAAGAGAAACTGCTGTCAAAAACATCTCCAGCGGCGTTCTGCCGGACAGAAGCCCCACCACAAAAATAACAGCCGCCACGCCAATGACGCCAACAGATAAAACGTTGGACAATTTGTTGAGTTTTTGCTGTAACGGTGTACTTTCTTTTTTCCCCGTGGCAAGCTGGTGGGCAATTTTGCCCATCTCCGTGTTCATGCCCGTTGCGATAATGACACCGGTGGCTCTTCCGTATGTTGCCGCCGTTCCCATATGGGCCATGTTCAGCCGGTCACCCAACGGCGCATCGGGGTCTGGAATAACCTGCGTTGTTTTTTCTACTGGAAC
>JAQWCP010000030.1 GCA_028705905.1 Oscillospiraceae bacterium | reverse complement strand
ATTTTTGAGAAGTCCCGTCTTTTTTCCATATTCATTCATGACACGGGTCAGCGCTGCTTTAAAACCAGTTTCGTGCATTCCGCCCTCCGATGTATGAATATTATTGGCAAAAGACAGAATCATTTCATTGTAGCCGTCTGTATATTGAATGGCAATTTCCGCAATCGAATCTTCTCGCTTGCCAGATATATAAATGACCTCTTCATGCAGGGGTTTTTTATTTCGATTGATATATTTTACAAAGGAGCGGATGCCCCCTTCATAATGCATCTCATCTCGCTTTTCCTGACCAACCCGGTTGTCAATGGTCAAAATTTTCAGCCCGGCATTTAAAAACGCTTGTTCCCGCATGCGGGTATGGAGAATATCGTATTGATATACCCATTCTTCAAAGATTTCCTTGTCTGGCTGAAACATGACCTTTGTTCCGGTTTGGTCCGTTTCGCCAACGATCTTCATTTCCTGGACTACTTGGCCCCTTGCAAACTTCATCTGATAGCATTTTCCGTCTTTATATACCTCTACCACCAGCCATTCCGATAAAGCATTGACAACAGAAGCGCCTACACCATGAAGACCACCGGATACTTTATATCCGCCGCCGCCAAACTTACCACCCGCATGCAACACAGTGTAAACCACTTCCAATGCGGGCCGCCCTGTGACGTGCAGATCCACCGGAATACCGCGTCCATTGTCAATGACGGTGATGGATTCCCCTTCTTCAATGGAAACCATAATTTGATCACAGTAACCGGCCAAGGCCTCATCAATGGCATTGTCTACGATCTCATAAACGAGATGGTGCAGACCACTGGACGATGTAGAGCCAATGTACATACCGGGTCGCTTCCGGACTGCCTCCAATCCTTCCAACACCTGGATTTGGTCTGCACTATATTCTTGCTCTTTTTTAAATTGCTCTGCCATGGATATCCTCCCTCGCTTGATCAGACCAGTTGCTGTCTGAAAAATGGCTTTCTGCTCGTTTTAATAATGTAGTGGGGGAAAGTTGTGATAAATAGATGGTACTTTCCCCCTGTTCCATGCAAAGAACAAAGGATTTTGGTAGTTCTTCGCTGATGCTGATCACACGACCGGCATCCTCCGCCTCTTTCAAAAATTGCCGTGTCCACTGAGAACCAGTGGTATTATCCAAATCAAAAATACCTAAAATGGACTGAAATGGCACCACGGTATTTTGTCCCAAGTGCAGATACATTTCAAATACCTTCCTTCCTGACTAAGACACTTCCGCTTCGCGGATGGTACCTTGTTCAATCTGAAATTGTGCACCGCAAAATTGGTCGGAAAACGGCATCGTTTGGCAACAGGTGATAAATACCTGTCCTTCTGTAATCTGATGGAGTACAAACGACTGGCGTTTTTCGTCTAATTCGCTCATCACATCGTCCAAAAACAACACGGGGTATTCGCCCCGGTCTAAAAAGTGCATCTCCCGTTCCGCCAACTTCAATGCCAATGCAGCGGTGCGCACTTGACCCTGGGAGCCAAAGGATTTCAATGCCCGCCCAGAGAGAGATACAGTGAAATCATCCTTGTGGGGCCCGGACAAACAGCATCTTGCTGCCAATTCCGCCTGGTGATGGCTCTTCTGATGCTCCAAGAGCCATTGATAAATTTGATCTTGCGGTGCATGAAGATCCTGCACCGTCGAAACCGTTTCGTAGATCAGATTGGGCCGTTCCACACCGCCGGAGCAGGCACTGTGATAGGAACCAAACAATTCCTGCAGCTTACGCAAATAGCGGGCCCTGTAAGAAACCAAAACCGCCCCATATCGGGCCATATCTAAGTTAAACGTCTCCAAAAGGGACAAAAGAGACGGCTTTTGTTCCCAGTCTCGTAAAATTCTGGTCTTATGTTCATAAATACGGTTATATTGTGCCAATGCTTCTGCATAGCGGGGCCGAAGCTGGCACAGAGATTGGTCCAGAAACCGCCGCCGGGCAGAGGCCCCTGCCCAGATGAGAGATAAATCTTCCGGTGAAAACAGCACGGTACGCAATACATCAGACAGCGATGCCGTGGTTTTTTGCTTGATACCCTCGATCAAAATTTTTCGTCGCCCCTGCCGTGACAAGGTAATATCAATGGAAAAACTTCGGTTTCTGGACCAGACAGATGCCTGGAGAGATGCCGTATCGTGGCCAAATTGAATGAGTTCTTTGTCGCCTCGGGTCCGGTGCGACTTTGCGCCGGACAAATAGGCGGCCGCTTCCAATAAATTTGTCTTGCCTTGCGCATTTTCTCCAAAAATGAGGTTGCACTTGGGAGAAAAATGAGCGGTGGCCCTGTCATAGTTGCGAAAGTGTGTCAGGGAAATGGATTGAATTTCCATGTAAATTAGCCGCCTGCCTTGAGTCGGACCGGCAGTACCATGTAGAGAAAGTGATCGTTCTCCTCTTCCTCCGGTAAAATCAGGCAAGGAGAAACGCTGGTGTTTAATTTCATTCGGATGGTTTCCGCAGGAACCGCTTTGAGTACGTCCATGAGGAAACGGTTGTTAAATCCGATCTCCAGATCGCCCCCATCTCCTTCGATAGAGCAGGTATCGGGAGCCTCCCCGATGGCCGTGCTGGTTTTCATCGAGAGAACGTGATCGCCAAAGATACAGCGCAGTGGGCTTTTTAGTATTTAAATGATGATCAAAGACACGCGATCCACACTTTTTAAAAGTTCTTTGGCGTTTGCCTTCAGCGTGATGGCATGTTGATTGACGATGGCCTGCTGATAGTTGAGAAATTCCCCCTCCAGCCGGCGGGAAAGCAGGATGGTGTCTCCAATTTGAAAGGTAACATGTCTGCTTCCTTGAGAAATTATAACCATTTCTTCCCCTTCTGAAGCAATTTTTTCCACCTCAGACAGAGCAGAACCTGGAACCACAAAGGAAAAGGCAGTTTCTTTTGTCTGGATGTCTATCGGCTCTTTTCGCAGGGCGAGACGATAACCGTCCACAGAAACCAGCGTCAGCTGCCCATTTTGCACTTCAAAGAGGGAGCCTGTATGGATTGGTTTGCTTTCATCCCGACTGATGGCAAATAAGGTTTCTGCGATCATGTCTTTGATGGTTTTTTCCACAATGGAAAAGGTGTGAATTTGCTCCACAGCGGGAAGTGCAGGAAAATCTTCTGGGGAAATGCTGTTGATATGAAATTGGGTTGCCAGACAGGAAATATGAATCATCTCATTTTCCATAGAAAAGGTTACGATGTCGTCAGGGAGACGGCGGATAATTTCTCCAAAGAGCCGTGCATTGACAACCGTTACACCCGGTGTTTCCACAAGTGCGGGGCAAATGGTTTGAATGCCGGTCTCCAAGTTGTAACCTGTAAGGGTTAAGATATCTGTGGCGTCGATTAAAAGTCCTTCCAGTGCAGGAATGGTACTTTTTGTGGAAACTGCTTTTGTTGCAATGGAAGTTGCATTTAGTAAAACTGCTTTTTCGCAGGAGAATTTCATAAGAGCCTCCTTCGTTGTGTAGAAAAAGATAGGATAAAATAGTAATAGATATAGTAGGCAATGTGGATTGTGGAAACAGGGGAAAAGCCTTGGAATATCAAGAAAATTTATCCACAGGAAGGGGATGTTCTTCTCCACAGCTTCCTCATGCCCATGTGGAGGAAATTGTATATTCACAATGGGTTTTCCACATCTCCACAAATTGTGGATGATTTAGTAATTGTGTGCATTGATATTTGCTGTGATGTCTTTTACCACTTCTGAGATCTGGGAATTGGTTTTTAGCATCTCCTCAATGCGGGAAATGGAGTGCATAGCAGTGGTGTGATCTCGTCCGTTGAATTCTTTGCCGATATCAGAGAGAGATAAGTTGGTCATACGCCGGATTAAGTACATGGCAATTTGCCGGGCCAGCACGGTGCTGCGGTTGCGCTGCTGGCCGCGCAGATCATCGTTTTCCAAATTATAAAATTTGCAGACTTCGTCGATGATGAGAGAAGAGGAGGGAAGAAGATCGGATTGATCTTTAAACATGTCTCGCACGGCCCGGGATACGGTATTGACGTTGATGCTATCGTCCATTAAATCGCGAAATGCCAGAATTTTATTGACCGTGCCTTCAATTTGCCGGACATTGGCTGTGACGTTTTCTGCGATGTATTCCAAGACGGCATCCGGCAGATTCATGCCCAGGCGAATGGCTTTTGTTTTGATGATGGCAAGGCGAGTTTCATAGTCTGGTGGCTGAATATCGGCCAAAAGACCCCATTCAAACCGGGTTTTTAGCCGGTCTTCCAGACGGGTCATCTCTTTGGGCGGTCGGTCGGAGGTGAGAACAATCTGTCGTTTTTCTTCGTACAGACAGTTGAAGGTGTGGAAAAATTCCTCCTGTGTTTGCACTTTTCCGGCGATGAATTGAATATCGTCCACCAGAAATAAATTGGCTTGCCGGTATTTGTCGCGAAATTCCGTGTTTTTCCCTTCTCGAATGGACTTCACCAGCTCGTTGGTGAAGTCGTCTCCTTTGACATAGACGATTTTATAATCGGGATGATTGCTCTTCACGGTATGGGCGATGGCATGGAGCAAATGGGTTTTTCCAAGGCCGGATTCTCCGTAGATGAACAGAGGGTTATATGATTGCGCTGGGTGATCGGCCACAGAACGCGCTGCCGCATGCGCAAATTTATTCGAGCTGCCAACGATGAAACTTTCAAACGTATATTCGTCTTTTACAATCATGGGTTGGCTGGATGAAAATTTTTCGCTGTGTTGCTGCATTTCCAGATCGCCTAGAACCTGCACCTCAAACTCGGCGGAAAACAGTTCACGAAGCGCGTCTTTTAAAAGGGAACTATATCGTCTTGTGATGATCTCCCGTTTGTATTCCGAAGGCGTATACAAAAGGAGCGCCGTATCTGTGATGTCCACTGGAACCGTGTCATCAAACCATGTGGTGATGGTGGTGGACGTCAGCTGCGGCTCTAAAATTTCCATAATTTTTTTCCAAACATCAGATGATGAATTCATATCATAGACCTCGTCTTTATCCTTTTCCGTAATAGTAATTTTACATTTTATTATACCAAAATTTTAAAAAAGAAGCAACGACTTTTCCACATATCCACAAGTACAAAGGTGGAAAATTCTAGTTTCTTTTCAACAAAGGCGGATTTTTACGTTATTTTCTTATTTTATCCCCTTGATTGTGGAAAAATTTCATGCAAGCACCGCTCCAGCGGCGCTTGCATGAAAAAAATAGGCTTATCTGTTATGATCGGTTTATTGATACCGTTTCAGGTGGATGAACGTACGCCCTTTGCGGGATTGGCCGCCGATTGTTTCCACATGAAATTTTCCAAACCCCCGGGCGGAAATGACATCTCCCACATGAATGGCTTGTTCCGGTTTGAGACAGGTTTTATAATTGTGGGATACGTTGCCTGCTGTAATTTGTGCCGCCGCTTTGGTCCGACTCAGGGAAAAGCCGGTGGCACAAACGGCGTCCAGCCGCAGGCTGGAAACGGTGTCCTGAATGTCCTGTGTCGTGGGAGGCGGTGCCTCGACCTGGGAGAGGGGCAGGGGCATCCACTGGAGCTTGGCCCGTCCGGCCTTTACCATGTTTTCCTGCAAAAAGTGCTGAAGCTCCTTTTGCAGCACCACGGTGCAGTGGGTGTCTGCCACCAGAATATCCCCCAGTTTTTCCCGGGAAATGCCGCTGCCCAAAAGCGCACCCAAAAAGTCCCGGTGGGTGAGTGGGTTTTCTGCTGTAAACTTCGTTTGAAGGGCGCAGATGGGGCAGTCCGGGTCTGTTGGGTCGGGCAGGGCCGTTTCGTAGTCCGGGAGAAAAAAGAGCATGTTTCGCTCTGCGCCCGAATACCCGCCAAACAGGTGATACGTTCCGTCGTGGGTTGCCAACAGACGATTTGCAAGCATCTGGACCCGGGGACTGAGAAACGGGGTATAGGTTAAAAAATTGCGCGTCCGGCAGGCCTCTGCTTTGTCCAATACACGGGAGAGCAAAATCCGCTCTTCTTTGTCATCGGTGAGATGAGAGATGGTGGCATTCACTGTTTGACCCCCATGGTTTGCAGGAAAGAGCGGGTGATGCGGCCGGTGATGCCCCAGATGACATGGTTCTGATATTCATAGATGGGTACTTCTCCGATGCCCGGGGAAAAGGAATACCCTTCTGTAAACCGGATTTTTTCATAGGGAAAGTCTTCTCTCACATCGGGAATCATCTGATATTCATAAACAAACGGCGGATGCTTGGCCAGATAGCTCAGTGGGGTCAGAAATATTTCTTTTACCTCTGCTTCGTTGCACACGATGGATTCATACGTTTCCTGGGAAATGACACCCAAAAAAGGATACATGACAAACACGCCCTGATGATGCATATAATCCAAGGGACCCAGAAGCTTCACTTTTTGAGAGGGGATGCCAAGCTCCTCTTCCGCCTCCCGCAGGGCGCCTTCCTCCGGCGTTTCTCCCGGCTCCAGCTTGCCGCCGGGGAAACAGACTTCCCCCGGCTGGCGGCGCAGGCTCTCTGACCGCACTTCATACAGCAGATGGAGTTTTCCTTCTATTTCCACCAAAGGGACCAGAACAGCGTAAGCGTGCCGGATGCCAATGACCGATGGATGCCGATTTTTCATCAATTGTTCCAATTTTTGAAGGTTCATTTTTTTCTCCTTCCCATTAAATAAGCATCTGCTGCACTTGATACAGCTTGGCATAAATTCCATTTGCCCGCATTAAATCTTCATGGCTACCTTGCTCGGCAATGCCGTCGTCTTCAATGACAATGATCTCCTGTGCATTGCGAATGGTGGATAGCCGGTGGGCGATCAAAATTGTGGTGCGGCCGTGAGACAACGCTTCCAGCGCCGTTTGAATCCGCAATTCCGTCACGCTGTCCAAAGCGGAAGTGGCTTCATCCAAAATCAAGATAGGCGGATTTTTTAAGAACACACGCGCGATGGCGATGCGTTGCTTTTGCCCCCCGGAAAGCATGATGCCCCGTTCACCAACATATGTTTCATATCCGTTTGGCATTTTCAGAATATCATCATGAATTTCGGCTTGCTTTGCCGCTTCCATGACGTCTTCCAGAGAGGCATCTCGTTTTCCGTATCGGATATTTTCCAAAATGGTGCCGGCAAAGAGAAAAACATCCTGCTGCACAATGCCAATGTTCTGCCGGAGAGACAATTGGGTCACGTCTTTGATGTTGAAATCGTCAATGAAAACGTTGCCTTCCGTGGCCTCATAAAACCGGGGGATCAGTTGACACAGAGTACTTTTGCCCCCACCGGAGGGGCCAACCACAGCCAGGGTTTCACCTGCTGAGACGGTGAGGTTTACATGGGACAAGACCGGATTGATGCCGTCATACGAAAAGGAGACATCTTCAAACCGAATTTTTCCCTTGGCCCGGGCCATGGGAACGGCGCCTTCTTTGTCTGTGATTTCCGGGTCGGTGCGCATCAGCTCCAGAAAACGCTGGAACCCGGCGCTACCGGAGGTGAGCTGTTCGATCAAAGCCAAAATCTGACGGATGGGGTTTAAAAAGGCGGAGATGTACAAAGTAAACGTAATCAAATCCACCGCATCAAACTGGCCCTGCATGATCAGCAGGCCGCCAAATAAAATGACAACGATATTGATGAAGGACAGGCAAAAATCTTGGGATGCGTGAAACAACCCCATCGATTTATAAAATTTCCCTTTTGCCCCCACATAAAGGCGGTTAGAGGTTTGGAATTTTTCCTGTTCCTTTTCTTCATTGGCAAACGCTTTTGCGGTGCGCATTCCCGAGATGGAAGATTCCATCTCGTTATTGATGCCCGCCAGCCGTTCTTTAACTTCCAGGGAAGCGCGGTTCATCTTTCCACGCATCAAAAAGATAATGAAAATGACAAGGGGGAAAACCAGCGTAATGACAAGGGCCAGCCGCCACTGAATGACAAACATTACCGCAAGGCCGCCGAGGATGGAAGCGGCGCTGGAACAGAGCTGTTCCGGCCCGTGGTGAGACAGTTCCGAGATTTCGAACAAATCGCCCGTCACCCGGTTCATCAATTGTCCGGTGCGATTCTGATCGAAGAAGCCAAAGGAAAGGGTTTGCATGTGACGGAACAAGTCATCCCGAATATCCGCTTCAAACCGGACACCCAATATATGCCCTTTGAAGGAAACCGCATAGGAGAAGAAAGAGCGGAGAAGCTGAATGAGAATCATGCTGCCCATGATGAGGAAAAAGGAAAGGAACATGCGGTGGGGCAGCAGGGTTTGAAGAGAGTACCGGGTGACCAGGGGGAAAATCAAATCCAAAAGGGATGCCATAACAGCACAGGACAGATCCAAAGCCAAAAGCCGCTTGTGGGGCTTATAATACGACAAGAAAATGCGGATGGGCTTGGATTGTTTCATTTGTTCTCTGGTCAAGTGAACACCCCCGTTTCCATATTCTTTGATGTGGAGGATGTCATCCACCCACTGCCCACAATACGGTCTTCCCAATAAAACACCGCCATTTGGCCCGGTGTGGGCGCCCGGGCAGGCGTCTTGAGGCTTATTTGTATCATATCCCCATTACAAGTGACGATAGCAGGTAACATTTGCTTTGTATGGCGCAATTTGACGTGTACCTCCATGGGTGTTTCCGGTGGGTCAATGCCGATCCAGTTTGGCTCTTCACAAAACACTTCTGTCGCCATCAGGCCGTCCCCGTCGGATAATGTGATTTCATGCGTTACGGGGTCAATTTTGGAGACAAAAACCCTCCGCCCCATGGAAAGATTCAGCCCCCGCCGCTGGCCCAGGGTATAGTGATGGATGCCTTTGTGACGCCCCAGAACTTGTCCTTGGGGATTGATAAAATTCCCCGGCGGGGGGACCGCTCCCCGGCGCTCCATCCATGCGGCGTAATCTCCGTCGGGGATAAAACAGATGTCCATGCTGTCCGGCTTTTGCGCAACGGAAAGGCCAAGGGCTTCTGCCATTTCCCGCACCTGGGGTTTTTCATATTTCCCCAAGGGGAAGAGAATCCGGGAGAGCATCTGTTCCGGCATTCGGGCCAAAAGGTATGCCTGGTCATTTTTTGTCTTTCCCTGCCGCAGGGCAAACCGGCCGTTTTCCTCCCGGGTGATGCGGGCGTAATGGCCTGTTGCAACAAAAGAAGCGCCTATTTCGTCCGCCAGGGCAAACAGAGCAGGGAATTTGACCAGAGGATTGCACACAGCACAGGGAATCGGCGTGCGTCCGGTCCGATATGCCTCAACAAATGGGGCACAGACGTTTGTCTCCAATGGTTGCCGGATGGAACGGACGGTAAAGGGAAGGTGAAGGGTGCTTGCAATTTCCTCCGCGTCTGCCTGCGCCTTCTCTCCGCCGCCGATGTCCAGATAGACACAGTGGACGGTATACTCTCGCTGCAACAAAGACGCCGCAACCGCAGAGTCTACACCGCCGGAAAGGCCCAAAACCACAGTTTCTTTCATATTTCATCCTCCAAAAGGGCCACGGCCCGCACAGGCGCGCCGTCAGAATTTTGATACAAAAGGGGCAGGGCAAAAAAGAAACAATCTGATCCAATTTGATCCAAATGTGTCAGATTTTCGATGATGACAAGACCCGCCTCCAGCAAGATATGGTGGTTGGGATACGTTTTCGCACCCACGGGGTCGATGGAAATGGCATCGATGCCCACACCCTTCATCCCCCGCTGAACCAACTGCTTGACAACGGCTTCTTCCGGGGTGGGAAAATTGTGGAAATAGGACGGGTTATGAAACTGCCGGTCCCAGCCGGTGTGGAACAAAATAAAATCCGCCTGCTCCATCGCCCTTTCGTAGGGAGCCAAATGGGCCAGAGAGATGCGGCCCCCCAACGGAAGGTTTTTGCAGTTTACCACCACCGCCCGACCCATGAAATGCTCTGCGGGCAGTGTGTCGAGTGTGGGGGCATTGGGGAGAAGATGGGCGGGCGCATCCATATGCGTGCCTGTATGAGAGTCGAATTGAAGGCGCGTCTCCCGAAATCCGTCGTCTTCCAAGGTGGTGGCAGGGGAGAAAGCAGGCGCTTTGCAGCCGGGGTAAACGGGCATTTGAGGGGTGATGAGATGTGTCAGATCAATGGCTTTCATTTCTTTGCTCCTCTGAACGATGTTCCAAAAAGATCATCAATGCTGTGATATCCCCGG
>JAQWCP010000370.1 GCA_028705905.1 Oscillospiraceae bacterium | reverse complement strand
CAAAGCTTCCGGCTGAAAATCAAAGACTTGCCCGTATTGCCCCGCTGTTTGCCGGGTGGGAGGAAACCATGATTTTTTCCTGCCTTACAGGCTGCATGGGTTATGCAATCGCGGATGATGACGAGTATCCCACGGCGGCGCAGATTGTGGTGGGGGATTTTTGCTTCTTTGCCGGAAAACCCAGTGAAGCGCTGGCCGCCCAAGCGGCCGCACCAATTCTGACGCCGCGGAATGAGGCATGGTGCCGCGTGATTGAGCGTGTCTGGGGAAACCGCGTCGGTAAACACACCCGATACGCCATCAAGAAAGAACCTGGCGTATTCGATGGTTCAAAGCTAACCGCTTACGCGTCTTCGCTGCCGTCGGAATATACACTTGCTTCTATTGACGAAGTAATTTATGCGCAAGCTACACAGGAAAAGTGGTCGGAGGACCTTGTTTCTCAATTCCTGAATGGGGCAGATTACTGCCTTCGCGGGCTGGGAGCGGCGGTTCTTTGGAACGGGCAGTTGGTGGCGGGCGCGTCCTCCTATACAATCTATCCGGGCGGCATTGAAATTGAGATTGACACCAAACCGGACTATCGGGGCCGGGGGCTGGCCACAGCCTGCGGGGCGGCGCTGATTCTCGAATGCCTGCGGCGCGGACTTTATCCGAGTTGGGACGCGCACGATCTGCGCAGCGTGGCGCTGGCGGAAAAGCTTGGCTACCACCGGGATCATCCGTATCCGGTTTATGTGAAGCTCTGACACAGAGAAAAACAGCGGTATGGAGTCCAAACTCCATACCGCTGTAATCATTTTTTATATGGGGATTTGTCGTTGCTTACGCCAAGAATATAATCTATGCTGGTCTTGTAATATTTTGCGAGCTTGATAAGTACCTGCGTCGGAATGTCGTTTTCTCCGGTCTCGTACTTGGAGTACCCGGTCTGCGACATTCCTAAATACTGAGCAATCTGTGTTTGATTGAGGTCTGCATCCTCACGCAAATCCCGCAGCCTGTTGTTCATAGGAATCACCTCATAAATAGTATCTCATAACCTGAAACAGATTATTGACTTATAACCTGTTTTAGATTAAGCTATACACCGTGGGGTGAAAATATATGCCGGATTATAAAGAGATGTATCTGAAGCTGTTTCGCGCCTCGGAGGAGGCGGTGAATGTGTTGATCGCTGCTCAGCGAGAATGTGAGGAACTCTATATCTCCTCACCGGAGCCAGAACTGAAGGTTATTACGTTGTCAGAGCAGGACTGCGGGAACAAAGCGAAACCAACGAATCATCCGCAGATCAAAAAGAAGGACTCAGACTGATTGCACCAGCCTGAGCCGTTTGCCTATGCCTTTTTCACCGCACGGAGCTCGATATAACCCCGCTTGCCGATGGGCTCCAGTTGGATGCGCGGGTTCGCGTCATCCCACGCATACCCGATTACCGATGGCTCGTATTTGTCCATGGCCGCCTGCAGCGAATCGATGGCCTCGCAATAGTCCTCCTCGGGGAAGGGCTCGCTCTGGAACATGAGGTAAGCAGCGGCGGGCAGGTCAATGACGTCGAAGCCATCAGGCACCGGGCCGTCATAGTCCACTTCGACTTCCACGCCCTGCACATACTCGGAGGTGCCGGGTTTACGGTACTGCTGTGGCAGCCACAGGCATACCGGCTCGCCGCAGAGAGACTTCATGCTGGTGAGCACACCCCACACGTCGCAGCCCACCTCCTCGCAGTAGGCGAAGTAGTCTGCGGCGGCGATTCCGCGCTTGACGACAACCTTCCGCGCGGGCTTTTCCATCACCTGAATAAATACGCTTTTTTCATTTGCCATGTCTGTACGCTCCTTTTTCCAAAGTTCTCGGAATTTGACTCCGTAGGCAGTGAACAGCGGCAGAGGAACGGGACGCAGGGCGTATTCCTTGGGGTTGCAGCCGAACTCCCGCCGAAACGCCCGCTGATAGCCGTCCACGCTCTCAAAGCCCAGATCGCAGGCTACGTCGATGACCTTGACCTGTTCGTCCCGCAGCCGCAGGGCCGATTTGGAGAGCCGCAGTCGCCGGATATAGTCGGCGGGGGTCAGACCGGTAAGCTCCTTGAAAATGCGGGCGGCATACCACGGGGAGAACCGGGCTGCCCCGGCCAGATCCGTCAGGGTGATGGTTTCGGTCAGGTGGCTTTCGATGTAATCCTGCATTCGCTGGACGGCAAGGGTTTTGTCATTCACACTGTTCACCTCCAAAAGGATCGTACCACAACCGGCGACGGATTTTCTCGACACTGCTTGCGCAGTTGCGGCAACAAAAAAACAATTCTGCCAACAGTGTATCATAGCTTGGCGTGCTGCGGCGAAATGTTTGCTGCATTTTGAACCCAATAATGCTATACTGATAAAAGAATCGCTTTTGTATGCGGAGGTGGAAGGCAAATGAGCAAGTATGCGCCACTTTGGGAGGTCGTCGGGAAGCGCACGCAGGACAGTTTTGTCCTCACTTATGCAGAAAT
>JAQWCP010000369.1 GCA_028705905.1 Oscillospiraceae bacterium | reverse complement strand
ACTATTCTTGTTCTCTGGCCAATTTCCTAGAAAAAGCAAGGAGCAGTTGTAAATTTGCAACAATGGTATATAATATGAAAGAATCAATTGAAGGAGGAACAGGGATGAAAAAATACTTAATCACCTCCCCGATCTATTATCCATCCGATAAATTGCATATCGGTCACACCTATTGCACCGTCGCAACAGACGCAATGGCACGGTACAAGCGCATGCAGGGGTATGATGTGATGTTCCTCACGGGAACAGATGAACACGGGCAGAAAATTGAACAAAAGGCAAAGGAAGCCGGCGTCACTCCCCAGCAGTTTGTAGACCAGGTGGTGGCCGGGATCAAGGATCTTTGGCAGCTGATGAACATTTCCAATGACCGGTTCATCCGTACCACAGATGATTATCATGTCGCCGCCATCCAAAAAATCTTTCGCCAGCTCCATGACCAGGGAGACATTTATAAATCAGTCTACAAAGGTAAATATTGCACTCCCTGCGAAGCGTTTTGGACAGAGACCCAACTGGTGGATGGAAAATGTCCCGACTGCGGCCGGGAGGTGCAAGATGCGGAAGAGGAAGCGTATTTCTTCCGCCTCTCCAAATACGCTGACCGGATTTTAAAGCTCTATGAGGACCAACCTGATTTCTTGGAGCCAGCCTCCCGTATGAACGAGATGGTCAATAATTTCTTAAAACCCGGCCTGGAAGACCTTTGCGTATCCCGTACTTCTTTCTCCTGGGGCGTCCCGGTGGATTTCGATCCGGGCCATGTGGTATATGTTTGGGTGGATGCCCTTTCCAATTATATCACCGCTTTGGGATATCAGAACGATAAATACAACGATTTTGACCGCTACTGGCCAGCGGATGTCCATTTTGTAGGCAAGGAGATCACTCGGTTCCACTCCATCATCTGGCCCGCTATGCTGATGGCGCTGGATCTGCCATTACCTAAAAAAGTGTTTGGCCACGGGTGGTTGCTGCTGGAAGGCGGAAAGATGTCGAAATCCAAAGGCAACGTGGTGGATCCCGTCATTCTGGCGGATCGGTACGGCGTGGACGCGCTGCGCTATTTCCTGCTGCGAGAGTTCCCCTTTGGGTCCGATGGCACGTTCTCCAACGAGGCGCTTATCTCCCGGATCAACTCCGATCTGGCCAACGACTTGGGAAACCTGCTCTCCCGCACTGTCGCCATGGTACAGAAGTACTTTGACGGGACGTTGCCGGACACGCAGCAAAGCGCCCCCATCGATGCAGAATTGGTCTCCATGGCCTCTGGTTTGCGGGATCGGTATGAAACGCAGATGGAGAAATTCGCTTTTCAAAATGCGCTGATGGAAGTGTTTTCCGTCATCTCCCGGGCCAATAAATATATTGACGAAACCACACCATGGATCTTGGCCAAGTCGGAAGAGGACAAGCCCCGGCTTGCCTGCGTCTTATACAACCTTTTGGAGGTACTGCGGATCACCACGGGCCTTTTGATCCCGTTTATCCCCGTCTCCTGCGAAACAGCATGGAAACAGATCGGCGTGACAAAAGAATTGACCCTTTGGGACACCCTTGCCACGTTCGGTGTTTTGCCCCGCGCCATTTCTGTCACAAAGGGCGACACCCTCTTCCCACGCATCGACATGAAAGCCGAGTTAGAGGCGTTAGAGCAGGCGCGGGCAGCGAAAGAGGCGCCTGCGGTCCCCGCTTTACCCCCCATCACCATCGATGACTTTGCCAAGGTGGATATGACCGTCTGCAAGGTTCTCTCCTGCGAAGGGGTTCCAAAGTCGAAAAAACTCTTAAAATTCCAGCTGGATTGCGGTGAGGGTGCGCCCCGGCAAATCTTGTCCGGCATTGCCCAATTTTATCAGCCGGACGAGCTGGTGGGCAAAACCTTGGTGGCCTGCACCAACTTGCCCCCCCGCAAAATGATGGGAATTGAGAGCAACGGCATGATTCTCTCCGCCGAGAAAGACGGAAAGCTGACGGTACTGATGCTAAACGACGCCATCCCCGCCGGCGCAAAACTTTGTTGATGATTTTATGATGCAAAGAGCCGAACAGTTGTTCGGCTCTTTTTAGAAACCCGGAGGTTTGACTGTATGTTTTTTGACACCCACGCCCATTATGATGATCGGGCGTTTGACGACGACCGCGCGGACGTTTTGGGCGCATTGCATGACGCTGGCGTCTCTCTGGTTCTCAACCCGGGAGCGAACATGGCTTCGTCTCAGGCAGCCATCCAACTGGCAGAAACATATGACTTTGTCTATGCCACCGTGGGGGTCCATCCCCACGACGCCAAGAAAATGAAAGACAGCGACCTGGATACCCTCCGGGTCTTCTCCGCCCACCCCAAGGTCATGGCCATCGGCGAGATTGGTCTGGATTACTATTATGACCACTCTCCCCGGGATGCGCAGCAGCAGCGGTTTCGGGAGCAGATGGCCCTGGCAGATGAAGTGAAGCTTCCTGTCATCATCCATGACCGGGACGCCCACGGAGACTGTTTTGAGATTGTCCGCTCCTTTCCCAAGGTG
>JAQWCP010000029.1 GCA_028705905.1 Oscillospiraceae bacterium | reverse complement strand
ACAGTCGGGATTTTGACATTCGGGAAAAAGATCGGAGACCCGATTAGCAGCAGATGGGGCCGGTTTTCGGATATCGGCTTCAGGCTTTCCTCGGCGAATCCATTCACGCGGCCGATCCATTCCTGAATGTCAGGAGCAAGATAATAGGTCTGCTTGATAAAATCCTTTGCGATTTGAGGAATATCCATAGCCTTAAGGCGCCGGATGGCATCATGTGCGCTGGTGATTTGCTTCGCGGCATTTCGGATGCTCTTGGCAGTGATCGGCCGGTGTGTGAGCTTTTGCAGCTCCATAATTAAATCCATCTGCGATGACTTAAACCGTGATGTGGCTTTTGAATCCAGAAACGGCTCCTCCTCCATCACGATCACCGGATGCCCCAGGTCTTTTAAATAAGGCACAACTTTACGCGTATCTGCGTTGCTTACCGGCACAACCATCCCGGTGATATCCCTTATGCAGGAGAGCTGTCCGGAAAAGAGAATGCTGCTTGCGGATTTGAGCACAGGGTCCGAAATCTGTGGAAACACCTGTTCTGCGTATTGATCCGTAAAGTAATTACCACCAAACAGAAATTGCGGGTTTGCACCGGCAGCCCGGATATATAATTCGGGAATACCGGTCCCCAATACCGCTATGGACGGCATTTCTGTCTTTTGTTCCCCAAACCAGAATCCCTTCCAGATATCGAAAAAATAATCCAGCGGGATATCTGGTGCTTTTTCGCGCACGGCATCTATCGATTTCAGAATCTGATCCTCATATTTTTTATCCAAGACATTTAAGGCCCCTTTCTTCTTTGATACTTTTGTATTATAATCAAAAACAAAAGTGAAAGGAGTAACCATGGTTACTCCTTCGAAGAAAGGCGCGATATTTTGGATAATTTTATTTCTTTTCTTGAAACGGTAAATCTATTTAAGTGCTTCTCGACTAATGAACTGGATAAATTGTTTCAAAATAATCTTTACCGTATCAGCACTTACTTCAAAGATTCCATAGTACATCTTCAGAATGAAAAATGTGAGAACCTCGACATCATTTTGAGCGGGACTGTCTTAATACAAAAAATTGATTCGAATGGGGATCTGCTCACGATTTGCAATTTTTCGGCTGGCGAGGCTATGGGAGAAAATCTTCTTTTTTCACATAGAAATTTTTATCCCATGACGATCACAGCAAAGTGTGATACGGAAATTCTCCAGATCAAGAAGGAATTAATTATAAAGCTGTGCCAAGAAAACATGAAGTTTATAAATGGCTTTCTCCAGTCTGCATCAGACAAAACATTGATTTTAATGGGAAAAATCAAGACTTTGTCACTGAAAACTATCAGACAGTGCATCATTGAGTTTTTGCTTCACGAATACCACACTCAAAAATCCGCAACAATTAAATTGAATATGACCAAAAAAGAACTGGCTGAAAAAATAGGGGTTCAAAGGCCTTCTTTATCAAGAGAGCTGAATAAGATGAGAAAAGATGGCCTTATCACCTATGATCCAAAACAGATTACAATCATGGATGTTGATTTGCTGAACAAACTGCATATAGACTCCTGATGCAAATAAATACGTGAAACGAGTGAAAACAGGTGTTATGAAATACGGAAACATACATAAAGCGGTATTCAGACTCCGGCCAAACCGGTTTATTGCCAAATGTGAACTTGAGGGCGAACAAGTAAAGGCTCATGTTCACAATACGGGCCGGTGCCTGGAACTGCTGGTACCGGGCTGTACCGTTTACCTTGAAGAAAATCTAAACTCTGCCCGTAAAACCAACTATACTCTTATCAGTGTTAAAAAGTTTGGCAGTATCGTTAATATCGATTCTATTGCCCCAAATAAGTATTTTCAAGAAGCGATAGAACAAGGACAAATTGAACTGTCGGGCCTTGCACAAGTTTTAAAACCGGAAACGCGCTACAGCGATTAATGGTTCGATTTTTACATGAAAAACGGTTTGCAAAAGGCGTTTGCCGAAGTGAAAGGCGTCACGCTTGAGGAAAATGGCGCGGTGCTCTTTCCAGACGCGCCTACGAAACGGGGCGTCAAACACATTCACGGGCTTTGCCGTGCCACAGAGGACAGCTATCTTGCTTTTCTTGTTTTTGTAATCCAGATGAAAAATGTCCGGTATCTGTCCCAAAAGCGGCGGACCCATCCGGCATTCGGAACGGCCATGGAGGATGCCCGGAAATACGGCGTAACCCTGCTGGCTTTCGATTGCTGTGCTTCCCCGGATGAAATATGGCTGGATCAACCAATCAATATCGTGCTGTAGCAAATGACTGTCGGTAAACAGTAGTCCCTGAATTCATATCAACTCACAATTTTTCAATCAGCGGGTACAACTTTCTATCTTCGTTTTCAATTCTCTCTTTGATTAGTCCGAAAACTTTTTTGCTTTCCGCTGAAAAGTTGTCCTTCTGCTGTGTTATTCCGGACGGCACGTTATATTGCTTGACAAAAGGCTGAAAAGCGCCCGCAAGACCTCCCATTTCCTCAGAAAATTTGCAGGCCGTTTCTTTTATCCGTTTATCACTGCTGTTCATCAGGCTCGGATACAAGAATTGATCTTCCGACAGCAGGTGCATCTTCATTTTTCCGGATAATGTGTTTATGTTGTAAACAATATCTTTTGCCGCCGAATCAATGTTTTCGGCGCTTAAAGTTTCAATACTCGCGATCAGCGACAAAATTTCTGTGTGCTGTCTTTTTAAGTCCGATATATTCATGTATATGCTTCCTCTCTACTGAAAGGACGAGGCAAGTTGAAGAAAATCGGCTTGCCTCGCCCTGCGTTTTTATTGGTTCAATATCTTTTTGAGATCGGTTTCCGGGTCGCTTGTAGGCGTGATCTGGAAGTTCTCAACCAGATAATTCAGAACGTTCGGCGAGACGAAAGCGGGAAGCGTTGGGCCCAGATAAATGTTTTTGATGCCGAGAGAAAGCAGCGTAAGCAGGACCGCCACGGCTTTTTGCTCGTACCAGGAAAGCACTATTGTCAGCGGCAGCTCGTTGACGCCACACTGGAAAGCTTCCGCCATGGCGAGAGCGACGCGGATGGCGCTGTAAGCGTCGTTGCACTGCCCCATATCCATGATGCGGGGCAGCCCGCCGATGGTACCGAGATCAATATCGTTAAAGCGGTATTTGCCGCAGCCGAGCGTAAGAATAATACTATCTTTCGGCGATTTCTTTACAAACTCGGTGTAGTAATTGCGGCCCGGTTTTGCACCGTCGCAGCCGCCAACGAGGAAAAAGTGTTTGATTGCTCCGGATTTAACCGCGTTGACCACTTTGTCAGCCACGGAGAGCACCGTTCCATGGCTGAACCCGGTTGTCACCTGAGTTCCGCCGTTGATGCCGGTCATGATTTTATCCTCCGGATAGCCACCGAGCTCCAGAGCCTTGTTGATCACCGGAGCAAAATCTTTGTCGTCTCCGATATGTACCATGTCTGGGTAGGCAACAACTTCGGTGGTAAAGATGCGGTCACGGTAGCTGTCTTTGACGGGCATCAGGCAGTTTGTGGTGAACAGCACCGGGGCCGGAATATCCGCAAATTCCTTCTGTTGGTTCTGCCAGGCGGTGCCGAAGTTGCCCTTCAGCTGCGGGTATGCCTTCAGCTTAGGATAAGCGTGGGTAGGAAGCATTTCCCCATGGGTATAAATATTGACGCCTTTGCCTTTTGTTTGCTCGAGCAGCAGGTACAGGTCGTGCAGATCATGTCCGGAAATCACGATGAACGGGCCCTTTTCTATTGTTAGCGGAACCGTTGTGGGCACAGGCGTACCATAGGTTTCGGTGTTGGCGCGGTCGAGCAGCTCCATACATTTCAGATTGGCCTTGCCTGTTTCCATGACCAGCGGCAGTAAATCATTCATGTCCAAATCGGAGCCGACAGCCAAAAGACCTTTATAGAAAAAGCTGTTTACCTCATCGTCGGTGTAGCCGAGCATCAGCGCATGGAACGCATAGGCGGCCATGCCGCGCATTCCGAATAAAATCAGAGATTTGAGCGATCGGATGTCTTCATTGTCGTTCCATAATTCCTTCATATCGTAATCATTGCCGCAGCCCGACGAACAGCAGGCGCACCCAGGAAGCTTTGCCTTTTCCGCGTGCACTTCGTCGATCTGACGCCGTATGGCCGTACTGTCAAAACTGACGTTGGTGACCGTGGCAAAAAGCCCTTCAATGATTGCACGGGTTGCCGCTGCGTCCGGAACATTGTTGTTCGCGGTGCGGGCAAGCCCGATTAATGCGCCGGTCAGCTTATCCTGCAAAAGCGCAGTATCCTGTTTCTTTCCACATACTCCTTGAGCGGCGGCGCAGCCTTTGCCGCCTGCCGTCTGTTCACACTGGAAACAAAACATATTCTCCATAATCGTATTCTCCTTTAAATTTATTCTTTCGCCTTTATTACGGCAACCGGACAATTCTCAGCGGCCTCCGCAGCAGTATTTTCGCAGTCTTTATCCGGCTGGGCATAGACCTCGGCCTTGCCGTCTTCGTTCATTCTGAAAACCTCCGGGCAGGTTTCGGCACAAAGCCCGCAGCCTATGCAGCCAGAACGGTCGATTGTTACTTTCATATTCGTCATCCTTTCTGCCGGTCATTGGGGAATACGACCACAAGAAGCATTTTGAAGGCTTCCTGTGCATAGACCGCGTGCGGCTTTTTTGCCGGCATAATGAGCACTTCACCGGCGCTCACGATATGCTCTTTGCCGTCGACGGTAAAACGGCCTGTTCCTTCCAACACCGTCACCATGGCGTCGCCGTCAGAGTCATGGGTGCTGATTTCCTCCCCTTTGTCAAACGCGAAAAGCGTGATGCTGATCGCGTCATTCTGCGCCAGCGTCTTGCTGACCACCTGCCCCGGCAATGTTTTTACCTGTTCCGCCAGATTCAGTACGGTTTCGTGTTCCATGTTTTTGATAAATATTTCCGACATAAATCCATCTCCTATTCTTCAATTATTTTGCCGTCTGTTGAAATAATAACAACCTGCCACGGAATCATTTTTCCGCTGTTCACAAGTGCCTGCTTCACAGCATTTTCAATTCCACCGCAGCATGGGACTTCCATCCGGACTACTTTGACGCTCTTAATATTATTGCTGTTGATGATTTCGGTAAGCTTCTGCGAATAATCACCCTCGTCCAGCTTGGGGCAGCCGATCAAGGTAATATGGTTTTTGATAAATTCCCGGTGAAAACCTCCATAGGCAAACGCCGTGCAGTCCGCTGCCACCAAAAGATTGGCGCCGTCGAAATAGGGGGCGTTTACCGGCACAAGCTTGATCTGTACCGGCCACTGCGTCAGTTCACTTTCAGACGGTTGTGTTTTCTGTTCTTCCACGTGAGAAGCTTCAGGACGTTGGATCGCTTTTGCCATGCTTCCCGGACAGCCGCTGAAGACAGGGGTTCTATTCTCGTTCATTTGTAATTGCACCTCTTTTTCGTTAAACGCATTCGCCTCGCGCTCTTCAAAAGAAATAGCCCCAGTGGGACAGACGGGAAGGCAGTCTCCAAGCCCGTCGCAGTAATCTTCACGTAACAACTTTGCCTTGCCTTCGACCATACCGATGGCTCCCTCATGGCAAGCGGCGGCACACATACCGCAGCCGTTACATTTTTCCGAATCTATGTGAATGATTTTTCTTACCATTTTAGACGCCTCCTTGACTTTGTGATGCCATTGTACTATGATGAAGACAATAAGTCCGTTGTATTTACAACGAATGGAGGGCACATGGAAAATAAATTTGAAATTCTAAAACGATCCGCACTCTTTTGCGGAATTGAAGAAAAGAATATAGAATCCATGCTGAAGTGCCTATCCGCGCGGGAGGCTGAATACAAAAAAGACGCCTTTATTCTGTCGGCAGGAGACGTTCCGACAGAAGTAGGCATCGTTTTGAGCGGTAGTGTAAATATTATCAATGAGGATTATTGGGGCAACCGGACAATCATTTCAAAGATATCCGGCGGCGAGTTGTTTGCCGAATCATTTTCATGCTCTGATACGGATAAGCTGCCTGTAAGTGTCGTGACTTCCGAGAAGACGGAGGTTTTATTTATTGATTACAAGCGTATTATAACCACCTGCACATCGGCCTGCGTTTTTCATACTGCATTGATCAATAATATGATGCGGATATTGGCAAACAGAAATATCTTGCTCACACAAAAGATGGAGTATACAGCAAACCGTACAACGCGGGAAAAGCTGCTGTCCTATTTGTCTGCTCAGGCGATCGCGGCAAAGAGCAGTGCATTTGCGATTCCATTTAACCGGCAGGAGTTGGCCGATTATCTCTGCGTTGATCGCAGCGCTATGTCGAACGAGCTTTGCAAGCTTCGGGATGATGGAATGTTGTCATTCCGCAAAAATCAATTTAAATTGCTATAAGGAGAATGGTTATGAAAGAAACGAATAGACTAATTATGGATATGATCGATTACTATACCGGCGATCCAAAACGCATCCAGCATTTCATCAAAGTCCACAGCTTTGCAAAACTTATCGGTACGCTTGAAAAGCTGGATGAAAACACCTTATTTATTCTTGAAACCGCCGCTATTGTCCACGACATCGGCATTAAGCTGTGTGAGGAGAAATACGGCGACTGTAATGGTAAGCTGCAGGAAACTGAGGGTCCTGCAATTGCGAAAGATATGCTCGAACGCCTTGGCTATGACGCTGCAGTAATCGAGCGGGTATGCTATTTGGTTGGGCATCATCACACTTATTCCAATATTGACAGCATGGATTACCAAATCCTTGTTGAGTCGGATTTTTTGGTCAACCTTTTCGAAGGCAATGAGTCAAAGGCTGCGTGCGAGTCGGCCTTAAATCACATTTTTCGGACTAAAAGTGGGTCGGCTATATGTAAGAAGATGTTTGCATAAGAATCCTGAAAATCACAAAGCACATAAATTTATTCAGTTAAGCAACGAAGCAATTAAGCAAAAAGTGCAGTTTTAACCGATGGTCTGACCTTGTTTAAAAGAATATAAGGATACCTTATCCTCACTCAGCAAAATAGCTCTAGCAAAAATTTTGTTCGCTGCAACAGCCACTGTCAGTACGTTCTCACTCCTATATCCATCCTGTACAATAATCGGTGGAGGTGAACTGACAGTGGAGAAATCAATGAACATATTAGGCCAGATCGTCAAAGACGCGCGGCAATCCGCAGGACTGACACAGGACGAGCTTGCGGAACAGTCGGGAATTACAACCCGGTACATCATGGCCATTGAAAACGAAAACAGACAGCCGAGCATGAAGGTGCTGTTTAAACTGATCCGGGCTTTAAAAATTTCTGCGGATACAATCTTTTATCCGGAAATCCAACATACAGACAAGAAAAAAGAACACCTTATCCACATGATCCAGTTGTGCGACGAACGGGAAACCAATGTAGCAACCGCGACCATCCGCGCGCTGCTGGATTCCAGATAACTGGGAGATACTTTTTTTTTCGGAGGTTGGCTTTTTTTCTGAAAGTATCAGCTTGTTTTTTCTCTGTTGATAAATTTCTGATAGAGTGAGTCCTTCCCTGCATGGTTCATCATGAGCCATGCCATAGACCAAGGGAAACACACACTTGCCCCTTGGCGGCCCGATTTCTTTTTTCACAGCTTCAGCGTGTAGAGCAGGCTGCTTTTGCCGCCGTTTTCACGCCACCGCTGCTCCTTGAAAAGATGGCCGGTCTTTTCAAGGTCGGCGATAGCGCGTTTGACGGTACTGCGTGAGAGCTTCAGTTCTTTGGCGATGGTGCCGATGGCCGGGTAGCATCTCCCATCCCGGTCTGCCCGATCCCGAAGGTACATATAAACGGTTTTGGCCCGGTGCGGCAGATCTTCCGCATAGATAGATGTAAAATAACCCACAGCGCCGCCCCCTAATCCGTCCGCAGCGCAGGCATCTGCTCTGGCGGTTCCGGCGCGGGCGTATGAGCAATTCCTCCGGTCGCGGCGTCAGGAGGTTCGGGGGATTCGTCATAGTCGTCTTCGTAGGCACAATTCTGCCTCAGGATTTCCTGCTCCAGCTCGAAGCGGTCGGCGTAGGACACCTTGCGGGTGGCCCGTTCTTCTACTTCATATATTTTGTCAAATGTAATGCCCCATTTTAGAAACAGCGGCAACTTGGTGCGCATGGGACAGCAGCCGGTCTTTGCCAGAATAAAGTTTCCCTTGGGAAGCGTTTTCAGTTCGTCCGGTGTCATGAGCGGCCTTTGGATCATCTGCAAACTCTGGCTCGGATCGTTTTTCCCCCGGCTGATGGAGCCAGACATGACAGTCTGGTTGCCGAGGGCCTTGGAGAGTATCTCCGCGCTTTCGGAGTTGGGCGCAAAGCCGCCGAACAGAATATCCTGACAGTTATCAGAAATGATGGCGGAACCTTCTCTGCCGTAATTCTTTTCAAGTTGCGCGAAGGACTGGATAATCGGTACCATGCTGATACGGCGGGAACGGCCTGCGGAGAACATCATTTCCATTGACTGGATTTTGGGGATGGTGCCGATCTCGTCGGCGAAAATCATCACGCGATTCGGCAGCTTACCGCCGCATTCATCGGCAACGGTCAGCATCTCGCGGTAAAGCTGCTGTAAAAATAGCGACACCATAAAATATTTTGTGTTATCTTCCTCCGGAAGGACGATGAAGATTGCCGACTTCTCCCGGCAAAAGGTTTCCGTGTCCAATGTGCTGTCAAAACACAGAATTTGCTCCATTTCGGAATCCAGAAAGGCGTTGAGCCGTGACATGGCGGTGGAAAGCACAGAGGCCATCGCTTGGTCTGCCGTGTTCAGCGCAGCCCCCGCGAACCATTTAGCCTTGTGGTCGGGCGGCAGCTTATCCATCAGCAATTGAAACAGGCTTTTGTTCTTCACCGGCGAGGGTGCCAGCAGATCCTGTATCAGCTTGAACACCGAAATGATATGGCGCTTTTCCGGGGAGCAGTATTCCGCGATCAATAAAATCACCGAAGTCAGAAGGCCCTCGGCGGCATCGTAAAAGAAGGCGTTCTGCCCGTAGTTCGCCGAGTCCTCGCCGCTGCTGGTGATGATGGTCTTGGCTGTGATCTTGGCGTATTTTTCAGCCTTGGCCTTAAAGGACAGATTTTCCGGATTCTCTTTGTAAGCATCCATATATTTGTTGACAAGATGCAGAATGTTGTCACCGTCCGAGCGTGTCGGATTGCGGAGATCCAATACGGAAATATTGTAACCGTAGCATTCTTTGGCGATGCCCCCATAGTTCCGAAACAGGTCGCCCTTGGTATCGGTGCAGAGAAAACTCATCCCGGACGCGCAGGCGTATTCGATATTCGGATAGAGAAAATGCGCGGTTTTACCGACACCGGCGGCCCCGATCATCAAGCAGTGGATGTCCCCGATATCCACCAGCGCGGTGACGGAGCCGCCTTTCTTTTTGTAACCGACAATCAGTCCCTGCGGAAGCTGCTCCGCAGACGAATTGGGTCCAGCATCATGCTGCCGCCATTTTTCCGGCTCAAATGGGACGCGGGTATAGGTCTGCCGGATTTCCTTTTCGGTGGCGAACCGCGCCGTTCCGTGCTGACCGTCGCCAACCGTTTTGGATTTGATTCCGTTGAGGGTATAGTAGTGCGCCAGTAGAGAGATGAACCCAATGACGGCGAACATCCCAATCCCAACCACAAGCAATGTAATAATTTGCGATGACTGCATAATTTCCACCTCCATTTTTACATCGTCATTTTCATTCCGCAGTGCTGTTTTTCGGCCTCCAGTTCCTCGGCGGGAAGCGGATTCACACCATGCCGCGCCTTAAGATCCTCGTTCCAATCCTTGTATTGCGATTGCAGCACGGATACATCGGAATATCTGTGTTCCTGTAAAATCTCTTCGAGGCGCTCCGTCGCCTTGATCCCCGCCTCGTCGTGATCCAGGCAAAGGAACACCCTCCGGATATTCAAATTTTCTTGCAGCTGCTCCAGAAGAGCGTGTTCCGCGACGCCGCAGAGAGAAACATAACTCTGCCGCTTCCAGTCCTGCGGATAGAGCGTAAGAAAAGAAAGCAGATCAATGGGCGCTTCAAACACATAGATACTGTCGCCGGTTCCGGTGTAATGAAAGCTGAACCGGGGATCACAGCCCTCCACATTGCCCTTGTAGCTTTTGCCTCCGGTGTAGGTACCGCGTTTATGGGCATGGCGGGGAATACCATTTCCATCCACCCCGACAAACACGGCATTGTGATATTCCTTGTCCTCATAAAGCAGCTTTGCTTTTGCAAAACAGGCTACCACATTCCGGTCAATAAACCGCTGCTTTATGAGATAAGCAAACACACGGCGCATATCGGAATTGGGCGGCGGTAAGCTGAACGGCTTTTTCGGCTCCGGCTCTCTATTTCCGCCGCTCTGCCGGTATTCAATTTTTTGTTCACCGCCGAGTA
>JAQWCP010000368.1 GCA_028705905.1 Oscillospiraceae bacterium | reverse complement strand
AAACCATATGAGGGGGTATCAATTTGAAAGATAAAAATCGCAAGGGCAAGTTTCTACATATTTTAGGCATTGTGATGCAGACCATCGGCTACCTGCTTTTGATCGGCGTTGTAAGCGCATTTTTTGGCGACGGTGGAAGCACTGACTGGTCCGGAATTGGGTTTGGCCTGGTCGGCCTCACCGCCCTGATTGTCGTAGGGACGATTCTGACCAAAAAGAATTGAGGTGTCGGAGATGGGACTTCTTTGTAAAATCAAAGGTCATGCATGGTCAAACGGAAGGTGCAGACGCTGCGGCGAAATGCATCAGGAGCACCAGTGGGAGCAACACGATAAGCACGTCCATTACTGCAAGATATGCGGTGGCAGAATGACGACCTCGCACAACTGGGTTGGCTGTACATGCTCGGTATGCGGTGAGAAACGAGAGGAAGGGCACCTCTTTAAACAGGTCTCTCCCTGTGAGCAGGTATGCAGGGGTTGCGGCAAGCGTCTGATCTCTCACGACTTTCAGAAAGTGGATGGAAAGTGCCTGCTGATCTGCTCTCGATGCGGCGAACAAAAGGAGCTTACCCATCACTTTGAAAACGGTGTTTGCAGTGAATGTGGGATCGACCGCAACAAATATTATATGCAAAAAGCGATAGATGCGCGGATTCAGCAGGAAATCTGGCGAGCCGCAATGGAAATCACCTCCGCTGAATGCTTAGAAACCGTCATTCTAAACTGCAAGGATCACTATTCTAAGCTCTGCTGTGTCGGTTACATTGCCAAGCTTGGAGACGATGCGGCGCTTGCACATATTGCAAGAAACAAGGATTTGGATTATGAAATCCGAAAAAAGGCAAGGGACAATATCAGCGATGAGCAGCTCCGCAAGAGCATCGAGCTTCCGACAGATGCAGCATACGAGGCTATGTACAACATGGACATTAAAAGTGGTATGTAAATAAGGAGATGATGGTGTGAAGCGAACCAAAAAGCTGCTTGGATGGCTGCTGCTTTTATTGATGAACGGAGGCCTCGGATATTTGCTTTACCGTTTCGCGCCGCCGCTCTCTATCAAACTGGATGCGGCGCTGCGGGGTACCGGCCCACTGATTTTAGGTATTTACTTAGCGTTGGTTTTTGTTTTCACCGGTATTCTTTGGGTGCAGAACAAGGTAGCCAAATGGAGTGGCACCGGCGGGAGCATCGTATTGGCGAGCCTCTGCGCATTACTGATGGGCGGCGCGGCAACGGTTATGCTTGTCCACAGCTGGCTAAGCGGCGCTTATAGCGACACCTGGAGCGGACTTGGTTTTGTGGTCTTTGTTGGGATTGGAGCGGGCTGCACAGGCTATGCAGGTGTTGTGTCAAAGTAAACAAACCAGTTTTATTACACCTTTCGGAGGGGGATTTCCAATGAACAGAAAAGTAATCTGCCCGCATTGCGGCATGAGCAGCGAGTTTGAGGGTCGCTCGGAGCTTCATTGCTGGGCCTGCGCGAAGGATTTCACCGTGGAGGAATGTGACTTTCAGGATGTGAACTTCGTGGAGAGCAATGACGGTTATCACTCTTGGCAGTCCCAGCCCACGGCCTATCACACCATCTATATTTGCCGGAATTATCCCCAAAAGTGCGGCAACTGTACATATCGAAACAAAACCTTCTGTTTTGAAGGGAAAATTGATATTCGTATGCCTGTAAATGCTGTCATCGGACAGCCGGGAGAACTGCGTTGAAGATGAAAGTTTGGTTGTTCGGCCATAAATGGCAAGGAGGGAATGTAGGATGGTTCCATGGCTCAAGCGCTGCAGCGCGAGGTTTCTTGCAAAAAAGCAGGCGCGAAAGGACGAAAAAGAACGACTCAGAATACTGCAGGAGGAGCAGCTAAAGCGGTGTAATGCCGGGCAGCATGAATGGGAAGTCACTCACGAGGTTCAGGGCGATGGAGACCCCAATGTAGAGGGCTATATTTTGATTACAAGAACGACTTGCCGCGTTTGCCACCTGTCGGAGACAACAATTGAACCATATGAATCGGACAGTGATGATGCGGAGGATTAGGAGGAGAGGTATGTATTGTGCTCACTGCGGGAAACCCATTCCAGACGAAGCGCTCTTTTGCCAGTGTTGCGGCAATCGGTGCGCTCAAACGCCAAAGGAGATAACCAAAGAGATCCCGGCGCAGCCGCAATCACAGCCTGAGATGCCAACCGGCATTCCTTTGCCGCCCTCACAGACAATGGGACGATATGCTGAAGCCTCCGAGGATACGCCCTTTTCATCACAAGGCACTGACAGGATGACGGATGGGCCGGGCGTACCATACAAGGCGGATGAATTCGAACCCAAGTTACCGCCAAGCGGGAAGGAAAAAAAGAAACTGCCAAAATGGTTGTGGATCACCATATGCGCCGTGGCAACCGTGCTGATTGGTCTGCTGATTCTTTTCCTTTTGAATCCCGAAGACTTAAAGCCCTCATCTGAAAGCGAGGCTCCCTCCGCTTCTGTCGCGCAGCAGCCTGCGGATGAAACCGCCGTTACACCC
>JAQWCP010000367.1 GCA_028705905.1 Oscillospiraceae bacterium | reverse complement strand
ATGCGAAAAAAGCCGGCGTTTCCGACCTGATCCGCTTCGAACGGGCAGACGCAAAGGCGTTTGCACCCCAGGGGACGGGGGGCATCATCGTCACAAATCCGCCCTATGGGGAGCGGATGCTGGAAAAAGAGGAGGCGGCCGCCCTCTCTTCCGCCTTTGGCGCCGCATATCGCCGCCTGGCGGGGTGGAAGCTTTGCCTGCTCTCTTCCGACGAAAAGCTGGAGCAGCATTTCGGCCGGCGGGCGGAGAAGAAAAGAAAGCTTTACAACGGGATGATTCCCTGCAACCTTCATTTCTATGGAATATGAGCTTGCCCCAGAACGGTAAGCGCCAAAATCCGCAGCAGGGTGCAGAAAAGCTCTGCTGCGGATTTTGGGTCAGTCGGCGCGTTTTTCTGCAAAATTGGGAAAAAACGTTTCGTTTTGAGAAGATTTTTCCCCTTGGATGCAAAAAATAGCCCCGTCTGGACAAAAATATTGAGCGACTGCCTTTTTTCTGCGAGATATTTTCGCAAAAAAGAGGCAGATTTTTCATAAAAATGAAAAATGCAATGCAAAACTGGAGATTGAAAGAGAAAATAAAAGAAAAAGTTCAATTAACATCCAAAACAAGAGATAAATTAAAACAGTCGATAAATATGATGGAAATAATAGAAAATATCGAAAAAATTTTATTTGCGCAAATGCCATATCTGCCTTATTATAGTAACAGTTTTAGCACTCCAAAAGAGAGAGTGCTAAGCTTGAGACGTGATGATACAACAGATGAAATAGTAGGAGGTAAGTCCCATGAAATTGAAGCCCCTTGGAGACAGAGTCATTCTGAAAATGATCACAAACGTGGAAGAGACCACACAAAGTGGTTTGATTTTGACCGGCAGCGCAAAAGAAAAGCCCGCGGCAGCGGAAGTGGTTGCAGTTGGCCCCGGCGGTTTGGTGGATGGAAAAGAAGTGACCATGACAGTGAAGGTCGGCGACCGCGTCATCACCAGCAAATATGCCGGTACGGAAGTGAAACTGGGCGACGAAGAAGTCATGGTGGTGCGCCAGGGCGACATTCTGGCCATTGTAGAGGACTAAAAATCGAGGAGGTAAGCGATTATGGCATTGATGGAGAAAGAAATTAGATTCGGGGAAGAAGCCCGCCGCGCACTGGAGCGTGGTGTCAACCAGTTGGCAGATACAGTTAAAATTACCCTGGGCCCCAAAGGCCGGAACGTGGTTTTGGATAAAAAATTCGGCAGCCCGCTGATCACCAATGACGGCGTGAGCATTGCAAAAGAGATCGAGCTGGAAGACCCGTTTGAAAACATGGGCGCACAGTTGGTCAAAGAAGTGGCCACCAAGACAAATGACGTGGCCGGCGACGGCACCACCACCGCCACCCTGTTGGCCCAGGCCATCATCCGGGAGGGCATGAAGAACCTGGCGGCTGGTGCAAATCCCATGGTGATGCGTAAGGGCATTTTCAAGGCGGTCACCGCTGCTATGGAGTCCATTAAGGCAAACGCCAAAGAAGTGAACGGCGCGGAAGACATTGCCCAGGTTGGCACCATTTCTTCCGGTGACGAAAACATTGGCCAGCTGATTGCAGAGGCCATGGGCAAGATTCAGAAGGAAGGCATTATTTCCATCGACGAGTCCAAGACTGCTGAGACGTATATTGAAATCGTAGAAGGCATGCACTTTGACAAGGGCTATCTGTCCCCCTACATGGTGACAGATTCCAATAAGATGGAAGCTGTGATGGATGATCCCGTCATCCTGATCACCGATAAGAAGATCGACACCATTCAAGAGCTGCTGCCCATCTTGGAGCAAGTGATGAAGGCCGGCAAGAAGCTCTTGATTGTGGCGGACGATGTGGAAGGCGAAGCACTGTCCACACTGATTCTCAATAAGATCCGCGGCATCCTCAACGTGGTCTGCGTCAAAGGCCCCGGCTATGGCGACCGTCGGAAAGACCTGCTGCAGGATATGGCCATTTTGACTGGCGGCACCGTGATCACCTCTGATCTGGGGCTGGAGCTGAAGGACACCACACTGGAACATCTGGGTACCTGCAGAACGGCGAAGATCCAGAAAGAGACCACTGTGATCATTGGCGGCGGCGGAGACCCCGAGGCCATTTCTGACCGTGTTGCCCAGCTGCGCAACCAGCTGGAAGTGCCGATGGCCGATTATGAAAAAGAAAAGCTCAACGAGCGTCTGGCGAAGATGGCCGGTGGCATTGCTGTTTTGAAGGTGGGCGCCGCCACAGAGACCGAAATGCTGGAGAAAAAGCTGCGCATTGAGGACGCATTGAACGCAACCCGCGCCGCTGTGGAAGAGGGAATTGTGGCCGGCGGCGGCACCGTGTATGTCAATGCCATTCCCGCGGTGGAAAAGCTGATTGCCAAGACCGAAGGCGACGAGAGAACCGGCGTGAAGATCATTGCAAGAGCATTGCAGGAGCCGGTGCGTCAGATTGCCCAGAACGCTGGTCTGGATGGTTCTGTTATCATCGAGAAGATCAAGAGCAGCCGCAAGGTGGGC
>JAQWCP010000366.1 GCA_028705905.1 Oscillospiraceae bacterium | reverse complement strand
CTGGACGCCTGTGTGGCTCATGACGTAAAGCATTTTGTGTTTTCGTCCTCCGCGTCAACCTTTGGCGATCCTCAGTACACGCCAATGGATGAAGCGCATCCTCAGCTTCCAATTAACGCATACGGAACGACAAAGCTGATCGGAGAAAAAATACTTGCCGATTACGAGCGTGCATACGGTCTGAAATACTGCGCATTTCGCTATTTCTGTGCCGCCGGCGACTCCAAGGACGGCAAGTTGGGTGAAGCACATAACCCGGAAACGCACCTGATTCCCGTTATGGTCAAGGCGGCAATTAGCGGAAAACCATTTTCAGTATTCGGAGACGATTATGATACGCGCGATGGAAGCTGCATCCGTGATTTCATTCATGTGCTCGATCTTGCCGAGGCGCACTACCTTGGGCTGCGCTACATTATGGAAGGAAACCCCTCCGACTGTTTCAATCTGGGAAGCGGAGACGGATTTACTGTGCTGGAAATGATTGAGGCGCTGTCCAAGGTTACCGGCAAAGAGGTGCCTTTCATCAGAGCGGCACGACGCGATGGAGACCCCGCCGTTCTGGTTGCCTCCAGTGAAAAAGCAAAACAAACGCTGGGATGGAATCCAACGCACAGTTCAATCGAGGAGATTCTGGCTGATGCTTTCCGCTGGGAGCAAAACAGGAGGTACTGAGATGAGTGACTTTACATCTGAAATGCGAGCCTATATTGACAGGGAGATAAAAACGCTGCAATCACTCAATCTGGATGAGCTGAATACTGCCGTCAATGCAATTCTTGATGCACGGGAGCGGGGCGGTGTCATCTATACCATGGGCAACGGTGGCAGCGCTGCCACAGCCAGTCATATGGTCTGCGATTTCGCAAAGGGCGCGTCGGAAAACCTAGGTGGTAAGAAGTTCTGCTTTGAATGTCTGTGCGACAACACGCCCATCGTCATGGCGATTGCGAATGACATCAGCTATGACGACGTATTCTCATTTCAGTTAGAAAAGAAGCTGCGGGCGGAGGATCTGATTATTGCCATTTCTGGCAGCGGCAATTCAAAAAACGTAATAAAAGCGGTTGAGTTCGCCAAACAGGTCGGCACCCCCGTTATCGGGATTACAGGCTATTCCGGCGGCAAGCTGCGTGAGTTGTCTAACTATCGGATGCACGTCAACATTGACGATATGCAGATTGCCGAGGATGTACATATGATGTTCGATCACATGATACTCAGGGTAATCTGTGCGCTGGAAATAAAGGAGAGAGTATTCTCATGAATGAACCAATACGAGTTGCCCAGATCGTCGGAAAAATGGTGGGTGGCGGCGTGGAAGCGGTTGTAATGAACTATTACAGGAACATTGACCGCACAAGGGTGCAATTTGACCTTATTGTGGATTCGGATTCGTCTTACATACCGGCTGAAGAAATTATAAGCCTTGGCGGCCGAATTATCGAAATACCGCCATATCAGCATCCGGTGGCATATCAGCGTGAGTTGACAAAGGTCCTGCGAGACAATCACTATGCCATTGTTCATAGCCATCTTTCCGCTATGTCATTTTTTGCGCTTATGGCAGCAAAGAGGGCAGGTGTACCGACCCGCATATCGCACTGCCACACCTCCTGCGGCAACGACGGCTGGAAGAGAGTATTGATGAAGCAGATGCTCAGGCCGGTGTCCCGTGTATTCCCTACCAACTATTTAGCATGCTCGGAATTTGCGGGGACATGGCTATTCGGCGCAGGTATCGTGAAGAGCGGCAGACTGCATGTACTGCCGAACGCGGTGGATCTGAAAAAGTTTCACTACGATCAGCAGTTGCGGGAACAAAAACGCCAAGAATTGGGACTATGCGACGAGATCGTTTTGGGGCATATCGGGCGATTTGTCGGTCAAAAGAATCACGCGTTTCTGCTCGATATATTTGCTGAGGTTCTTAAGATAGAACCGTCTGCCCGACTGCTCTTAATAGGCACCGGACCTTTGAAGGAGCAAATAGAAAGGAAAGCTCACGAACTAAACTGTGAGGAATCTGTATTGTTTATGGGTCAAAGAAGCGATGTCGCGCAATTGTATCAATGTATGGATGTGTTTGTTCTGCCCAGCCTGTATGAGGGCCTGCCAGTGGTCGGCGTGGAGGCTCAGGCGGCGGGTGTCCCGTGTGTGTTTTCGGACGCAATCACGCCAGAGGCTTGTATCGTGACCGACACAAGAATGCTTTCGTTGACAATGTCGGCACGCGAGTGGGCCGCACAAGTGTTGGCTGCGGCAAAAGAACCGCGTACAAATACTGTTGCTGCAATGCGAAAGGCCGGATTTGATATTGCAGCGCAGGCGAGTGATCTATTGGCTATTTACGAGGGAGCTGTGTCAAAATGAATGATGGACAGCTTCGCCCAAACCTGCATTCGCTCGAAAGCTTTTATATGCTGATACTACTGCTCATGCCAGTGGGTTTTACCGGCATAGGGCTTGTGGGTGTTACTGAGCTACTGGCAAACATTTCGCTGGCAGATGTGCCATTCGTTGTGTTGCTTGCCTGC
>JAQWCP010000365.1 GCA_028705905.1 Oscillospiraceae bacterium | reverse complement strand
TGCCCTCTGCGCAGTGCTGGTGGTGGCAATCGCCAATCAGTTTAAGACAGAAAAGCCCACGGATGCGCCCCTGCCCAGCCAAAGCTCCTCGGCATCCGATGTGACGGTGGACCCCAATGCGCCGGATACCACAGAAAAAGAAAATGATGTGGTGATCCAGACGCCGGACACCACCCCGCCAGCCAGCACCGACAACGGCGCGGTGGACACCGGCACCGAGCAGACCATCCAAGGCGATGTAACCAAGCCCGAATACACCGAGGATGAGCTGAAAAATCCAGACCAAAAGCCCAACGGCGAACCTGCCTCTGAAAGCGACCGCGTGGAGGATGGTGCGGTTGTAGAAAAGCCGCAGCCCACAACACCCACCACGCCAAGCGGTGGCAACGCCATCCCCGGATTTGACAATGTGCCGGACGGCGGTGCAAACACAGTAGTTGAGGTCGATGGCGATGGTGATATTAACAAGCAGGTCGGCACGATGAACTAAAATACCGCAGCAAGGAAACGCATGGTGAAAGCCATGCGTTTTTTGTTGCAGGAAGGAGCGCAAATGAAAAAGTTTTTAAGCATGGTTCTCTCACTTGCCTTAGTGCTTTGTGCCATTGCTCCGCTGACCGCCTATGCCGTCGGTGACGGAAATATTGACGGTGGCGGCGGTGGCATGGGAAGCGGCACAAGCACAAATGTATGGAACCCCGGCAACGATGGAGTGCGGGTGACCGTAGTTCGGGCAAGTGACCACGCACAGGTCACAACACCGATTGATTTTGCAAACAAAGTGCCAGCGGCCACTATATACAATTTTGGAAAAGTCAGCAAGTTGCAATACAGCAACGGTGTGGCACTTACGCCAATTAAGGGTGGATATACTGCCATTAAACCCGTTCAGGCCATGCCAAGGATTATCAGCACAAACGGCAGCAACAATATAGATGCAATTAAAAAATATTTTTGCTCTGAGTATGTCATCAAGCGAATCGCTGAAATCACTGGCATGAACTACGATGTGCTAATCGGCGGGCAGTACAAAATTCTCTTAGAGCCGCTGGCTTACTACAAATTTGAAGGTAATATGTTCGTTACCACCGCCACCGAAGCGGCTCTTTATGATGAGATCACCAGTGGTCTGCTCCGAAAGAGAATGGTCTCCCTTACACACAAAAATCTGCCGTTGGCGATGTTCCTCGAAGTGGGTGATCTCGGCTATCCCGCATGGGGCGGCAGTAAGACCAGCTCAGCATCCAATGCGGATATTAAATCAAGCCTTGGCCTCGGTGTTGTCCGCTTTACCGAACAGCCGGAGCTGCCGCAGATCGATGCCTACGATTACGAATACCGCATCAACACCCAGGTCATCACGGCCGTCAGAGTCAGCGGCGGTCAGTCCGATCCCGACCACCCCACCAGAGTCAGCTTCAATGTGAACGGCACGACCTACAATGTGGGCAATGTTTACTACCCGGACGGCGACAGCCAGCTTGCGTGGATCAAGTGGACAACGCCTGCAACAGAGCAGACCATCTCAATCCAAGTGACAGTGTCAGGGCCCGGCAGTGCTGCCAAAACCACAATCAACTGCAAAATTGTTGATCTTGATAAGAACCCTCCGCCCAACCCCGTTGCCGATGACCGCAATGACAGCTTCCAAACTGCCTCCGTTCCGCAGCGAGCGGTGAAAAGCTCTGCAAGCTGGAGCGTTTGGCGGCCATGGTGGCAGGAGTTTTGGGTAGACCGTGGCCATTGGGAGTCAGACAGTTGGACGGACAGCAAAGGTAATTTCCACAGCAGCCGCTATTGGGTGTCAAATTGGGTTGACGAAGGATGGTGGGAGTTTGACCTCAACCGTTACAGCGCCAGCCTTTCCGCATCCATGAGCATCAAGTGCGATGACAAGAATCCAACCGCCAGCGGCCGCACTATGAAATCGGGCTATGGCATCAATCAGACGGCAACCGGGAACATCAGCTCCAACCAAAGCACTGCCATCACCCAGCCGCAGAATGCAGTCAGCTATTTCCCTGAGTTCTGTTATGAAACCTATTGGCGACTGCTGGAGCGCATGGGCTCAGGGCACTTTGAATTCCAGAAAAATAATTATTCCACCTATAAAAACCGCACTCATTTCACACCAATTTGGATGCCTGACGGCAGCTACACCGTGAACACTTGGGTGATCGACGGATGGACGCCGGACGGAATGCTGTCTGCCAATCTGACCGACAGTCTCACGATCCGCGGCTCACTTTGGGATGACTGGCACGTCGCACCCTTAAGCCCGAAATAAGACAACAAAAACAAGGCCGCAGAAGAAAACTTCTGCGGCCTCAACCTTTTAGAAAGGCAGGACTTTATGAAAAAATACAAAAAACTGGCGATTGCGTTGCTCCTCGTCCTCATGGTAGCCACACTGTTCAGCACCACGGCTTTTGCGGCAACTGGCGATGTGGCAGGCGCCATTGAGGGCACATGGAACGATGCCTCCGGCCAAATCAAAACCGTGGTCAACAAGGTGGTATTCCCCGCAATCGACCTTATTCTG
>JAQWCP010000364.1 GCA_028705905.1 Oscillospiraceae bacterium | reverse complement strand
CACCGTGCGCGAGGGCGTGAAGTGGCTGCCGGATAAGGGCTTGGACGTGTTCTTCGTGACTCTCAACAAGGCGGACAAGGACTACTCGCCAACTACCATGTACAACGATTATTCCGTGAGCGAGAGCCTGTTCCACTGGCAGAGCCAGAGCACCACAGCGGAGGATTCCTCTACTGGCCAGCGGTATATCCACCACCGGGAGCGAGGCTCCAAGGTGCTGCTGTTTGTGCGGGAGTTCAAAACGGACCGCGTCACAGGCAGTGCCGAGGCCTACACTTATCTCGGCACTGCAAGCTATGTGAAGCACGAGGGCAGCCGGCCCATGAATATTACATGGAAGCTGGACAGGCCGATTCCGGCGAAGTTCCTGAAGAAAACAAATAAACTGGTGGTGGGATAAGACACTACTTTTTTACTTTGGCACCGTACACAATAGGCAGGACCCGGTTGTCCCAAACCAAAATCCAGCCATCGCCGTACTCTAACCTTACATCCAGCCATTTTCCATTATAGTATTGAAAACAATCCCCACAGTGCAGTCCACCATATTGCGCTCCGTTTTCAAAGACAATATCGGGCCGGTCACCCATTAACACAATCGTACCTAACATGATTTACTCCTTCAGGTGGTGAGTTTATGAAATTATTTGATGCGGTGCCGAATGATCTGTTTTCCGTTTTGGCTTCGCCCAATCGAATCCTTTATGCAGATGCTCTAACTGTACTTTATGATGCATATCGCGATACGCTGAAGATTCCCGAAGAAAAACTATACTCTATGCTGCGCAGCAAATTGGAACATCAACTTGCTGAGGCAACTTTTGAAGGAGAAGATATTGATGAAGACGAATTGCGAGACATTTCAGGCCGAGCCCGTTTTTTGATTCGAAAGCTTTGCAGTAAGGGTTGGTTTGAAAAGGAACGCGGCGATGATTTTGGTGAATACATCACTGTGCCCGGATACAGCAGTCGCATTTTGGAATTGTTTCAGCAAATCACCAACGAAGAACCTTCTCGTGGCTACTCCTATGTGTTTGGCACCTATTCTTCCCTCAAGGTAGCGCAAGATGGAGGCGGTGTTTTCGAGAAGATGTCCGCTTTATACAGTTCCTACGATAGCACACAGTCCTTAATAAAATTGTTGCAAATGGTCTATCACAACGTAAAACACTATTTTCAGTTACAAATCGATATGCAAAATGTGAATGACGTGCTCTCCGCGCATTTCGATGATTTTGGGCAAACGGTTGTGGAAACATACATTCGTCCGCTGAAAATCAGAGACTCCGTCCCCAAGTACCGGGTCCCGATCCAAAGTATACTGGACGGGTGGCTGGAGGACGATGCGCTCATCACTGCCATGGCAAATTCTGCATATCAGGACAGGCGAGGAGAAACACTGGAGAGTTGTCGAAGTGATATCTTACAGAAAATTTTCTGGATCAAAGAGCGCTATGATAGCATAGAGTCAGACTATCTGGATGAAATTGACGCTCAAGTTCGCCGCTATACACGAGCCACCACGCAGAAACTCGAGAATTTGACCAACAGGGATCAAAATATTCGTGGAAATCTAAATTATCTACTCACCGCTCTATCCAGAAATTCGCGTGCTTCAGAGCTGGTGGAACAAATTCAACCTGCATTTTCCCTGTGTGAGCAGTCTTATCTCTCGGAAAAGAGCCTGTGGTTCCGAAAGCGCCCCGGCAAGCGGGAGAAAGCAGATCCAGTGATGATTGAGGATCTAACGCCAGGTGAAGCTGCTACAAGGCAAGCGGAATTACTGCTGCATTCTGAATATGGGCGAGCGGAAATTTCTGCCTACATTGATCAGCTGTTGGGAGAGCGCGGCTTTTGTTATTCCAAGGACATGACGCTTACAGACGACAAATCGTATATCATGAGTTTGCTCTCAGTATTGGCAACAAGCGATGTTGGAACGCCATATGTCGCAGAAATCTATAAGGGTGCCTTTACAGAAAACGGATATACCATTCCTCAGCTTAAAATTGCGCGAAAGGGGACGGAAAAATGAACTATGATTGGTTAGAAAATGCCACGCAAAAAGAACTGACGCAGTTCAAGTCTGTCTGCAATCAACTGCTCAGCAAGACATTTGTAGTTCGTTCTGTCTATGTCCCGGAGAAGGGGGCCACCAACAATCCTGATTATTCATTTCTTTCTATCCATTTTGAGGAGGTCAGGGACTATCTCTCCCTCTTGGACTGGGATTTACGAAAAGACGATTTTAACGGATATTTTTATATTTGGAACACGGACGAGGCAAACCGATGCAATCTCAACAAAAATACAACCGCGATTTTGCTAACTCTGCGCATGATCTATGATGAAAATCAAGAGCGCGTCGGGTTGGAACACGATGTCATCTGCACAGTCCGAGATATATTGGAAAAAGTGGTGACCGATTATGCTATTTTACCCGCCAAACCCAATATGGACGAAGTCAAGCGCGCACTGACTGTTCTGGACAATCACTGTGTCATCCAGCGAATGGAAGGAAAATACAACCAGATCGGAAGAGC
>JAQWCP010000363.1 GCA_028705905.1 Oscillospiraceae bacterium | reverse complement strand
GCATTTGGCTTGGCTCCTGCAGATTCCGTGGCAGAGGGACTTTGCTGGTGGTCAACCGTACACTGATGGGTCTTCCGCCTGTGGTCTGCGGATTGTTGTTCTATATGTTGTTTTCCGGCATCGGTCCACTACGACATTTAAAGCTGTTGTTTACTGTGAATATCATGGTCATTGCGCAAGTGTTTTTGATTGCGCCAATTGTGGTGGGCAATATAGAAACATATGTTTCCGGTATCGCTCCAACCGTTCGAGAAACCGCAAAGGGTCTGAAACTGGGAGGGTTTAAAACCTTTCTGCTGCTAATTAACGAATGTGTGTATCAGGTATTTTCTGCCTATCTGTTGGCGTTTGCTCGATCCATAGCAGAGGTCGGCGCTGTGTCCATGGTGGGCGGCGCCATCGCATGGAAAACAAATGTCATGACCACCGCCATTATGCAGTATACCAATCGTGGTAACTTCTCTTTAGGAATTGCTTTGGGTATCATTTTGTTGGGCGTATCTTTGGCTGTCAATATCGTCATTTCTATGTTGCAAAGGAGATTGAGCCGATGAACATTGCTGCATGTTCCAAAACGTATGATGGAATAAAGGTACTGGATTTCCCCGGGCTGACTCTGCATCCAGGAACGGTTTACAGTGTTATCGGAGCCAACGGCAGCGGGAAATCCACCTTCGCAAAGATTTTGGCCGGGATTCTTCCTGCTGACAAGCGCGGTTCCCTCTTAGAGCCTTCTATTTCGGTCGGGTATATGCCCCAAAAAAGCTACGCTTTTCGTATGAGCACCCGTACCAACATTTTGCTGGGCGGAAACGACGAAGCCAAGGCAAAACAGTTGATGGATGTGCTCCAAATCCGCCATTTGGAACGCAAAAGAGCCAACCATCTTTCAGGCGGTGAAACCGCTCGAATGGCATTGGCGCGGCTGATGATGAAAAATTTCGATCTTGTAATCCTGGACGAGCCCACTGCTGCTATGGATATGGAAACCACCGGCATGGCAGAAACGCTGATCTCAGACTATGTCAAAGAAACCAAGTGCATCCTTCTCCTCGTGACTCACAGTCTTCAGCAGGCTCGCCGGGTCGCTGATGAGGTTCTATTTTTATACAAAGGCCAGCTTTTGGAAGCTGGCAGAAAAGAAATTGTGTTATATACGCCTGTTCATGAGCAAACAAGGCGTTTTTTGGAGTTTTATGGCGTATAAAAGGAGCATAAAAAAATGTGAAGCGTATTAAATTCTTGTTTTGTTTTGCGCTAAGAAAGCTGACAGTGCGCTCGACTTGGTTATCACACAAAAGAAATAAAAAGGATCTGAAACCCAACGGTATGGTACTTGTCCTCAAATTTGACAAAGTGGAACACTTTAGATGCTTCTGTGGGTACGGAAGAATTGGTACCCATATGATATCAACGCAAAGTGCGTGAGCGTCTGTTCTTTTCAGGTAGCGTGGCCATTCCGTGCAACATGCTCCCCGGAACTGGGTTTGCGTTGATTCAGCTTGCTCATAAATACTGTAAAAAATGGCCGCATAGGAGCATTGTACTCCTGTGCGGCCATTTCCCCTTTGTTGCACTAAGAAAAACGAAACAAACAGATCCCCGGGGCAGCATTCTTCCATAGAACACTGCCCCGAGGGATAATTTTCACTGAAAAAGCGGATTATTTCCGATGATGGTCTGTGTCTTGTTTTCCAGACTTTTAGTCGTTTTTGCCGGGGTCTAAATATTTCAAGTATTCTGAATACCGAAAATCTCGTTTGGAAATGGTAACACGCTCTTGGTCACCGTTGCGGCGAATGACCAAAAAGGTGACCATTTGACCCCCAAGAAACGGATACCAGCCCATGGTAACTGCACCCGGAGCAACATTGCCCCAAAAGTTGCGTGTACCCTGCTCTTCCACCAGTAAAACGGTGCGCACAATCGGGTTATCCCAATTGTACAGCCGTTGTTTTCTGCTGTCCCGCACCAAAATCCACGTGTACAGAAGAGCCGCTACAATGATGATCGCATATGCCATTTCTCGCACCTCCAATTCAGTTCTCCCACTGTCGCTGCGACACGATTCCATTGTACTTGATTTTCTCTTCTTCAATGTTATCTTATCCTATTTTTATGAAAATTGCAAGTATTTATCCCGATTTTTTCCGCCGTTCTTTGTGCATATTGCACGCCATTTTGACAAACAAACCCCTGCATGGAGCCAATCTGTACAGGTCCAGTAAAAACGGACAGTGACAAAAGGCCCCCTGATGTAGGAGAATAGAACTACATCAGGGGGCCTTTCTATGGAGAAGAGAACATGGACAAATATCAAAGTATTAGAAAGTGAAATCGTAGAGATGCGCAAAACAGGGAAAACACGGCGAGAAATCGCGGAGCATTTCGGTCTGGAGAAAGAACAGATAAAAAACTGGGTAAACCGATACAACCGCACGCAAGCCAGAGCAGCGGCTGGGCTTCCGCCAAAACAACGGGGTCGTCCACGAAAAGCAGAACGAGGGCGTGAAGAAGAATACAAGTATGAAATCAAACGTCTGA
>JAQWCP010000362.1:1001-2556 GCA_028705905.1 Oscillospiraceae bacterium | reverse complement strand
TCTATGGCCGCACGACAGACGTTCATTGTCTACCAAACATTGAAGAAGGCTTAAAGCACTTTTTTGTACACCAATACTGCCTTGTTGTGATAGATGTTCTCCTGCTGGATGGCTGTGGCTTTTCGTTGCTCAGTATCATGCGAAGATCAAAGAGCGTCCCCATTCTGGCGCTGGTGTCCGGCAACGAACAATATGACAAGGTTGCTATTCTCAATAGTGGGGCGGATGGTTTCTTAATGAAGCCGTTTAATCGCGCGGAATGTCAAGCGATTGTTGATGCGCTTCTCCGAAGATATGTTGAGGTCGATGACGTTCTCAAAAACAATTGTCCCATAGAATTTGGGAAGGATATGATAATAGAACCGCAATTCAGACTTGTGACCATTCATGGCACACCTGTGGATTTAACAAGAAAAGAGTATGATATTCTTTGCCTTTTGGCAAGGCGACCTTATCAGGTGTTCACAAGAGTGCAGATATATGATTTGCTTTGGGATATGGAATCTTTCTTCAACATAGACGATGCAGTCAGATTTCATGTTCAAAATTTGCGAAGAAAGCTCAAGATGGCCTCACCCGGTACAGGTGGCTGCATTGAAACAGTCTGGGGTGTTGGGTATCGCTTCAACCCAGCGACTATCCAAACTTAATACTACTTTCCTAAAAGACTGGCTTTTGCCGGTCTTTTTTTGTTTATAGAATAGTCTGCCTTTCCTCCGAAAAATCTCCGATTTATCAAATATGATATTTGAAATTGGTATGTCCATGCACCGAAACTGCTAGTATAAAAACGGCGACCTACATTTTTGCAGGCCACCGTATGCAACGATATGCTATTTACGCTTGCGAAGGGTTAGCTTCAGTGCCTTGACCATCTCAGAGATCATACGGATTTCCTCAGGACTGCAATCCTTCAGCTCGTCGGAAATCTCATGGTCGAAGACGTCTTTCTCACACAAAATGCTGTCGCAAACCAAATCGTCAAGGGATGCACCAAGAGCGTTTGCGATGCGAACCAACGTACTCAAGCCGACCTTTGATGCACCACGCTCGATATGGGAAATGTTTGACGTTTCAATTTCAACCTGTTCCGCCAAATGCTGTTGGGTAAAGCCCTTTTGTTTACGGAGCACACGAATCCGCGCACCAAGGGCAATATAATCTAAATCCATACGGACAACTCCACTTACTATTATGTTGATATTATTGTAGCCCCTTATTGGGTGTGTTAGAATAATATCATGCCCCATATTAGGCGTTGTGTTAATATTTTAGGAGGGATTATTTATGAGCATATCTTCTTGCACAATAACCGGACACAAATCCACACGATTCAAGTTCAAATATCAGGAGGACTACTCTCTGTGCAAAAAAATCAAGCGCAGCCTGGCGTCACTGATAGAGAAAGCATACCAAGACGGATCAAGAACTTTTTTTGTGGGTGGTGCGTTGGGGGTCGATATGTGGGCAGGCGAAATCATATCCGAGATGAAAGCCACGCCGGAATATGCAGACATCCATCTGATCTGTACACTCCCGTTTGCAGGGTATGACG
>JAQWCP010000362.1:0-991 GCA_028705905.1 Oscillospiraceae bacterium | reverse complement strand
AATGAAAAAAGCAAGAAACGAATGAAGCGCATTATCGCAGCTTGCGACGGAGCTGTTAAGGTTTGTGAGGTCGAGTGCCCGGACGCATATAAAATTGGAAGCTATTACATGGTAGACCATTCGGATTATTTGATCGCGGTGTATGACTGGGAGGGCGGTCGGCGCAGCAGTACAGGACAGACGGTTAATTACGCAAAGAAGCGTGGATTAGGCATTACCTTCATTCATCCGGACACAGCAGAAATTACAACCGAATAAGCATATCCAATCGTTTAGAGCGGCGGTCATTTAAGTGACCGTCGCTTTTTGTCGTTTATTGCGTTTTTCCTCCGACTTTTCTCTAACTTTCCTCGTAAAACACTCCCAAATAACTCCGTTTTTCCTTCTAAACTTTTATTTATCAAGAGAAAGATGGTGATTCCAATGGTTTTTCTACCGACAAACGGTTCAATAGGTCAAAAACTAAATAATCGGCACGGTGGCGTTAAGCCGCCCAAGGGATAGAAACAGTTTCATAAAGAGGTAACGCCGCCGGTGTGCCGTCCGCAGTTTATGCGGGCAAAGGAGCTGTGCTATGAGCGTTACAACTTATGGCATTAAGATGTATCCATGTCTTGCTCCCCAACGACACACGGCTTTCAAGACAACGAGACCGGCTGGGGAATATCACAAGGGCAAGCCTATACCAGCCTTTCTCCGAGGACTTCTTAATGCAAAAGGAAAGACGGCCAGTTTTGCGTGTTTACGCAGAATTGGTCGTCCTTTAATTTTCGCTGGCAGCTTTGTGGGCTGTCGGTCACCACCCCTCTCCGTTCAGATTCGCTTACACAAAAATCTGAACGGAGGATGTCGAAATGACAACCATCAATCTGCGGGATTATTATCCTGATTACTATTCCGAGGATACATTTGTAGAGGTTTCCACTGAGATTGCCGCCTTTTTCGCAGAGGAAAAACGGCTGCAAACCAACTATGCTCAATACATACGCGA
>JAQWCP010000361.1 GCA_028705905.1 Oscillospiraceae bacterium | reverse complement strand
GAAGTCATTGGTTCTGGCGGTATGGCGCAAGTGTATCGCGCTCGTTGCCACCGGCTCAACCGCCTCGTTGCCGTTAAAATTCTGCGCAGCGATTTGGCACAGGATGCGGACTTCCGCCGGCGGTTCCATGACGAGTCTCAGGCTGTTGCAATGCTTTCACATCCCAATATTATGGCCGTTTATGACGTGAGCCGTACAGGAGATGTGGAATATATTGTAATGGAATTGATTGACGGGATTACGCTCAAACAGTATATGAAAAAGAAGGGGACACTCAATTGGCGAGAGTCTCTCCATTTTATCACGCAGATTATGAAAGGGCTGAGTCATGCGCACAGCCGCGGGATCATTCACCGAGACATTAAGCCGCAAAATATTATGGTGTTGCGGGACGGCAGCGTAAAGGTAACAGATTTTGGCATTGCCCGTTTGGTTTCTTCTGCGCAAAACACATTGACCCAGGAGGCGCTTGGCTCCGTTCACTATATTTCTCCGGAGCAAGCCAAAGGAAGCCGCGTGGACGCCAGATCGGATATTTACTCAGCTGGTGTTGTCTTGTATGAGATGACAACGGGGCGGCTCCCGTTTGAAGGAGACTCGGCGGTCTCCGTTGCCATACAACATATCAACTCTATGCCGTTGTCTCCAAGAGAATTAAACCCAGAGATCCCGGAAGGGTTGGAAAAAATTATCTTAAAGGCCATGGCCCCCCTTCCGGATGACCGATATTCTTCGGCAGACGACATGTTGGCAGATCTAGAGGAATTTCGCAAAAATCCAAATATGAACTTTGCATACCGCCAAGCTCCTGCAATGGATCCTTTGGAGAGGGAACCCACACGTAAGATTCCCATTGCCTCCGTTGATGTGGGCGGCGGAAACCGCCAGCCTCCACCGGAGCAGTATAAAGAGAACAAGAAAAAAAAGAAAGCGTCTGGTAACAATGGATTTTTCATCGCAGCCATTGTGGCGGTTCTGTTGTTTCTCATCGGAATTGGTTACTTTCTATGGGTCTTTTTCTTCAGCGGAATGTTTGCATCCAACAATGACATTGTAGTACCTACGCTGATCGGAAAGACCTTGGAGGAAGTACAAAATAGCGAGGAGTATCAACAGTTTAAGATTGTAGAAGGTGGAACTGTGGCAAACGAAGAGTATGAAGCAGGTCAAATTGTGGACCAGGATCCTGATCCTGGACGCACCGCAAAGGAAAACTCCACCATTACCGTTATCATCTCCTCCGGGGAAGGGGAAAATACAGTTTCCGTGGAAGACGTGGTCAACAAGGAGTCCAAGGAGGCAATCAAGATTCTGGAAGATCAAGGCCTGAAAACAACCACCCAATATGAGGAGTCTCCATCCGTGACGGAAGGATATGTCATTTCCACGGATCCGAAAGCAGGTACTTCTGTTTCGGAATGGGATACTGTCACAGTATACGTTAGCTCAGGGCCAAAGCAAACAAAAACGACGGTTCTACTTTTCACTGGGATGAAAGAGCGCGCAGCAATAAAGGCAATTGAAGATGCTGGCTTATCTGTGGGAGATATTGAAGAAGTGGATAGCGATGCTGAAAAGGGATTGGTCATTTGGCAGAGCATCCCATTTGGAACAGAGGTGGCGGAAGGTACTACCATCAATCTGCAAATCAGCAAAGGCCCGCAAGCAACCGCGATGCCCAGCACGACGGTTGTTCCCTCTGCAGCACCCACATACGTTCAGCCCAGTGACACTCCGCGCCAGCCGGTTTCAAAAACATTCTCTGTGAAATTGCCGGAAGGGGAAGGCAAGGTGCATGTTCGAATTCTAGTCAATGAAGAGGTGGGATATGATCAAACCGTTGATCGCACCAATTTGACCACCATCCAACCAACGTTGACGGGAGTTGGTGTGTCTACCGTTGAAGTATACTTTGACGGCGTATTGAGCGCATCTAAAACCGTTGACTTTAGTGAATAGATCATGGAAGGAATCATTTTAAAGTCGATTGGTGGATTTTACTATGTCCATGACGGAACAAATCTGATCACATGCCGCGCCAGAGGGCGGTTTCGGCATTTGGGCATAACACCTCTGGTAGGAGATCGTGTCACGGTGACGCGCCTTACAAATGACACGGGTGTACTGGATACAGTTTTGGAGCGGAAGAATATATTTTTCCGCCCACCCATTGCCAATGTGGATCAGCTTGTGCTGTTTGCATCGGAAACCATTCCGCGTACAGACCCGTTTCTGCTGGATCGTGTTGCCGCCATTGGCGCTTGGCAGGATTGTCCTAGCATCATTTGCATCAACAAATGTGACTTGGGGCAAAGCGAACGTCTGTACCCTATCTACAAGCAGGCGGGGTTTTCTACGTTGCAAATCAGTGCAAAAACAGGGGAGGGCATAGAAACGTTGCGTTCTCTTCTGCGTGGAAAGATCTCTGTTTTTACTGGAAATTCCGGTGTTGGGAAATCCAGCATGATCAACGCCCTGTTTCCAAATATGGATCTGGAAGTGGGAGAGGTAAGTGAAAAGCTTGGCCGCGGGCGCCACACCACCCGCACGGTTGAGTTGTT
>JAQWCP010000360.1 GCA_028705905.1 Oscillospiraceae bacterium | reverse complement strand
TGTTTCAAAACAACACGCCGCCGCAGCCGGGCAGCGTCGGGTACAGCATCGATAAGAAGCTCCGCCGCAGGATGAAGGAAAAGAAGATCGCCCAAGGCCACAAGGCGGACGATCAGGAGCAGCAACAGGACTACATCATTCCATATTAAAGACAGGAGGCGAGCACCATCGCACAGTATATTCATTTCACCGACGAGCAAAAGCACCGCGCCAATTCTGTCGATCTGGCGGAGCTGCTGCGCCGGCGCGGTGAAAGGCTTCTGCCATCCGGCCATGACAAGCGGCTGGAAGCCGATCACAGCATCACGATCCGCGGGAACCAGTGGTTCGATCACGCCACCGGTGAGGGAGGGCTGACCGTGGACTTCGTCAGGCGGTTTTACAATATGAGCTTCCCGGAAGCTGTGACCTTCCTGCTAAACGGAGAACAGGGTGAAGCCTATCACGCGGCGGAGGGAAAGCCCGATGAGCCGCCCAAACCGTTTGTCGTTCCTCCGAAAAACGACAGTATGCGGCGGGTGTATGCCTACCTGACCCAGCGCCGCGGCATCGACCGGGAGATTGTCACCAGCTTCGCGCAGGCGGGCCTGCTGTATGAGGACGAGGAATATCACAACGCCGTGTTCATCGGGAAGGATGAACACGGCGTTATTCGTCATGCGCACAAGCGCAGCGTCAATTCTGAAGGAAAGGCGTTTCGCATCAATGTGGAGGGCAGCGATCCCCGGTACAGCTTTCACTGGATGGGAACCTCTGACCGGCTCTATGTGTTTGAAGCGCCCATCGATATGCTGTCCTTTATCTCTCTCCCCCCGGAGAACTGGCGCACGCACAGCTACGTCGCACTCTGCGGCACATCGGAACACGCCATGCTCTGGATGCTGGAGCAGAATCCAAAGCTGCAAAAGGTCGCGCTGTGTCTGGACAGCGACAATGCCGGACAGAAGGCCGTGGAGCGCCTGACCGGTATTTTGAGTGAACACGGCTATGCCGACGTCACACCCATGCTGCCGGAAGCCAAGGACTGGAACGATGAGCTGGTGGCGCGGCGAGATGATGCGGTTGGAGAGATGGTTTCAATGCAGATGCGTTGATTGATAATCGAAATGGATTTGCCCATTGGGGTGTAGCAAGTTCGAAATAGTGCAAAATGCGAAGCAGGGAGTATGCCCATAATCTCACCGATAAACGGAAATATGTCTGCAAATCATCCCTGTACCAACTTGAGAAACTTTTTATCATTTAATTCTTCGTTGGTAAGATAGTTGCCGTTGCAGAACAACGCGTAAGTAGTAATAGGCGATGGTGTATTTTGTGCTTCTTCTTTGCTTGTGATATGTATGGCGTGAAATGGGATGTCGTTTTCCTTTGCTGTTTTTTCAAGAATAGGAACATACTTTGCGTTAAAAGGACATTGGCTTGTAAAATACAGAACATAGCCTAATTCCTCTATATGGGGATGCCTTGCACACTCTTTAAATTGAGGCTTGGGACTGCCCTCATCAAACGGCAGATACCATAGCTGAATTCCGTTATCGGATTCATCACAGACGGAAAATCCCTTGTGTATAAGAAACTTCGGGTCTGCCAAGAAAGGTTTCTTTTTGGGTGATGAGAGAACACACAACCCTGTTTTACCTTTTGATTTGCTATCCGCAATGCATTGATTTAGCAAGTCGCTTGAATATCCGTTGCCTTTGAATGAGCCCGATACCCACAGGCAGTTAATCACCATATATCCTTCAGCAATTACAGGAATCCAAGCATTCTCGGCAGGAATGTATTCTATAAAGCATTTACCACGCTCGACACTTTTCAGAAAAACAAGCCCGTCATCCATTCTTTCGGAAAGCCACATTTTTTTAGAGGATACCTGTACATCCTTATTGTTACTGATTGCACAACAGATATGTTCATTTTCCAAGTTTTCTTTTGTAACATTAATATATTCCATAAAGGTTTTCCTCCATTTATTTTTTGTAGCTTGGTAAATTATATAAATAGCCTGTACTTCGCCGTAGACGCCAATTACGCCCAAGCGCAAGAAGGCTGCGTGAGTTTCCCCTTAGACGTGTGTTATTGGTCAATCCATTCTTGCGGCGAAAGAAATGCTGCTTGGATTCCATTGAACAAGATGGAAGTGTGATACCCATCAGCAACCGCGTGCTGTGCCATAACAGATAATGGCATCAGTGTGCGCCCATTCTGCTCAAAAAACTTTCCGGCTTCAATAACTGGAAAATAGCAGTCGCTTTGTTGATAAGGCACCGGCGAATAGTGAGTAAAACTAACCCACGGCAGCATACCCACCATGCAAAGATTGGGTGGCGGCGCAATAGGCTTTGCACTGGGTCCATGCTTTTCGACATAGAGAGTGCGGTCGTTTAGATACTGTGCCAGAAATGAAGTGAACGAGGGAGAATACTCTGTCCACATATTAGAAATGGTCTTGTCATCATCATGGAATACCGCATAGGACGGATGCAAAACATCAAAGGTGCCAAGTTGGTTATCCAATGTGGAGATTCGCATTTCCGGCTGCGCGGACAGTTGCCGACTTACCACATATAG
>JAQWCP010000359.1 GCA_028705905.1 Oscillospiraceae bacterium | reverse complement strand
AGGGCAAAATTTTATGATAAAAGACAAGATGATTGCCGTCATGGGCAGTCCGGGCAGCGGGAAAACCACCGCTGCCCTTAAACTTGCCCTTACGCTTTCGGCGGCAAAAAAGAATGTCATTGTGGTATTCTGCGATCCGTTTACACCGGTCATTCCCATAGTCCTGCCTGCCGATACGAATCACGACACTTCGCTGGGCAGTCTTTTGACGGCTCCGGCACTGACACAGGCCAAGCTCCTGAATGCCTGCGTGCCGACAGAAAAGAACGAATACATCAGCTTTTTGGGATACCGGGCTGGAGAAAGCCTGATGCGGTATCCGCAAATCACACGGGATAAGGCAGTAGAGTTTTTTATCCTGCTTCGGTATCTGGCCGATTATGTCATCATCGACTGTACCTCTGCATTTGAAGCTGACCCAGCCTCCATTGTGGCGATAGAGCTTGCCGACAAGGTTTTAAGGCTGGGGACAGCCAACTTAAAAGGCATTTCCTATTATCTGACCCATAATCCCATGCTGGCGGACAGCCGTTTCCGAACGGACACCCATCAGACCGTAATCGGCAACCTGAAAGCAGGGCAGGATTGGGAGTCTGCCGCCCAGCAATACGGCGGCACGGATTTTGTGCTGCCCTATGTACCGGAACTGGAGCAGCAGTATGATGAACTGGCATTGCTGACCCCGCTGGCCCAGCCGGAAAGCACCGGATATACCGCTGGAGTGGAACGGCTTTTGGGAATACACGCAGTGAAATCCAAGACAAGGTCCGCTTCACCCGCTGCGGCAACGAACACAGAGGGCGCAAAGCAGAAGGAAAAGCAAAAAACAAAACCGGCTTTTCGACTGCCTTTTGCAAAAAACCGAGGTGAGTTTTAGTGCTCACCATCAGCCATATAGAGCTGAAAGATGCCAATGTGACGGCACATCACCGGCATCACAGAGCTGTGCGGGGGCACCGTTTTTCTCTTGCCTGTTTCGAGGATAGCAGGCTGTGCGGTGTCGCCATTGTGGGCAGGCCGCGCTCCCGCCGTATTGACCAGTGTATGACTGTGGAGGTTCTGCGGCTCTGTACGGACGGTACAAGGAACACCTGCTCTAAACTATACGGAGCCTGCCGCCGTGCGGCAAAGGCGCTGGGCTATCAGCGGCTCATTACCTATATTTTAGCGGAGGAAAACGGCAAAAGCCTTTTGGCAAGCGGATTTTCCTACTGCTATACCAGCAAGGGCGGGAGCTGGAACCAACCGGGCAGACCGAGAACCGATAAGGCTCCAGTCTGCCCGAAGTATTTGTATGAAATTATCCTGGTCCGAAAGGAGGACAAAACTTGCAGAACATCTTAAATATCCATGATAACGCCGGACTGATGGGTGGGGAAATCCATCTGCGCCCTTTTGCCGAGGTTTTGAGGGAAGTGCAGGAACACATCAGCAAAAATTATGCAGGAACCCTAAAGGATGACCCTGACCAGAGCCGCGCTCTGATTCACAGCTACATCCGAAAATACCTTGAAGAACAGCGGCTTGGTGTGGAAGGCATGGAACAGGAGGAGCTTGCCGAGCTTCTGTACGGAGAAATGACCGGCTTTTCCTTCCTGTCCAAATACCTCTACCGCGATGATGTGGAGGAAGTGAACATCAACCAGTGGGATGATGTGAAGGTCATTTACGCAAACGGTGAGGTGCTGCCCACCAAGGAACGGTTTACCTCACCCCAGCACGCCCTTGATGTCATCAAGCGTATGCTGCATAAGTCCGGCATGATACTCGATAATGCCAAACCCTATGTCATTGGGCATCTGTCCAACAAAATCCGTATTACGGCTACCTCTCCGGGTATCGTGGACGAGGACAAGGGTTTGTCTGTATCCATTCGTATCGTCAATCCCCGCAAGCTGAAAAAAGAGGAATTTGTCACTTATGGCACAGCCACCGCCGAGATGCTGGATATGCTCTCGGTGTTTTTTAATTATGGCGTTTCCATGTGTATGACCGGAGCCACTTCCTCCGGCAAGACCACATTGATGAGCTGGATACTCGACCAGATTTCCAATGATAAGCGGCTGATTACCATTGAAAAGGGCTGTCGTGAGTTCGACAGCGTGAAGCGTGACGAGCTGGGCAGGGTCCTAAATAATGTCATTCACTTTATTACCAAGGAGTCTGACGATCCCAAACAGGTGGTATCCATGGTAAAGCTCTTGGAACTGGCCCTTACTATGCACCCGGACTTTCTGGTGGTTGCGGAGATGAAAAGCGAGGAAAGCCTGCAAGCAATTAAGGCGGCCAATACCGGGCACACCTCTTTGACCACCATTCACGCCAACGGCTGTGAGGACACCTATTACCGCATGGCGGCACTCTGCAAGGAAAGCAGCTCCATGGATGATGCCACCCTGATGGGGCTTGCCACAAGGGGCTTTCCCATCGTGGCCTTTGCCAAGAAGCTGGAGGACAACAGCCGCCGCCTGATGGAAATTGCCGAGTGCGTGGGTGTAAAAGCCGGTGTGCCTATTATGCGCACCTTGTACCGCTTTAACATCACCGACAACCGCATGGAAAACGGAAAAGCCAAGATCGGAAGA
>JAQWCP010000358.1 GCA_028705905.1 Oscillospiraceae bacterium | reverse complement strand
GTTCCATCTTCGGAATCCCTTGCTTCGGCATGCAATAAACGCATCTGAGATTGCATAGGTCTGTCACAGAAAGTCTCAAATAATTTATTTTTCTGCCCAAATGATCTACCATTGTTCAATACGCTCCTGCACAGATTTTTCGTTTTACGCATAACGAATATAAGAAATTTGCTTCAAAAATGATGAGACAAAAAACGATCTCAATTCGTTATTTTGAAAGCGGTACAACGATAGTGAAAATTATAAATCAATCTTCTCCTTTTGTCAATACCAAACAAAAGTCGGAGATAAAGACACTAGAACATGAGTATCTTGACAAAAAGAGAGAAAGTATTTATACTATACTGACAAAAAGAGAACGGTTCCGACGGAGCCAACAGGAGGCAAAAACCATATGAGATTGATTCGCACCCAGGAGGCAGTGGGACATGTGTTGTGTCACGATATTACACAAATTATCAAGGGCGTCACAAAGGACGCTGTGTTTCGGAAGGGACATGTTATAAGGGAAGAAGATATTCCGGTGTTGTTGTCTGTGGGAAAAGATACATTGTACATTTGGGAAAAGGAAGCTGGAATGCTTCATGAAAATGAGGCGGCTGAAATCTTATATGACTTATGTAAAAATGACCACATGGTGCCATCGGATGTCAAGGAAGGGAAAATTGAAGTATTGGCAGCGCGTGACGGCTTGTTGAAAGTGGACGTAGAGCGTCTTCGCAAGGTCAATGCTTTGGGCGAAATGATGATTGCCACCCGACATGGCAATTTTCCTGTAAAAAAGGGAGATAAATTGGCCGGTACGAGAGTGATCCCTTTGGTAATTGCAGAAGAGAAGATGGAAGAAGCAAAAACGCTTTGTGGAGATACTCCACTGCTGGAATTAAAACCGTTTGCACCGAAAAAAGTGGGGATTATCACAACGGGCAATGAAGTGTTCTATGGCAGAATTGAAGATACTTTTACTCCTGTATTAGAAAAAAAAGTGGAGGAGTATCAGTCGGAAACGATGTACCATGCAATTTTAAATGATGACCATGAGAAGATTACAAACGCCATTTTAGAAGCTATTGAAAAAGGGGCAGAAATGGTGTTATGTTCCGGCGGCATGAGTGTGGATCCGGACGACAAAACGCCGCTTGCCATCAAAAATACCGGGGCAACCGTAGTGAGCTATGGGGCACCCGTCCTGCCTGGCGCCATGTTTTTAATTGCCTATCTTGAAAAAGATGGAAAACAAATTCCTATCATGGGGTTACCGGGATGTGTAATGTATGCGAAGCGTACGATATTTGATTTGATTTTGCCGCGCGTTATGGCGGATGATCCTGTCACCCAGGCGGATTTGGCTGCTCTTGGAAACGGGGGGCTTTGTTTATCCTGTGAAATTTGCACTTTCCCCAATTGCGGTTTTGGAAAGGGCATCTAACATGTCTTAGGACATGCATGAAAAAAGGCTACATAATCTACAAAGGTCCAGATTATACAGACGGCACAAAAAGAGTCCCTAAGGGTTAAGAGGGAGTGGCGCAGCTTCGCTGTGCCACTCCCGTTTTTCATTGAATACGTTCATGATTATAGAAACACATGTAGCCATCGATCCTCCGCTTGGGTTCTGCAAAGGCCTTTGGGTTGAGTCGGTATACACATTCGAATTTGATGATGGAGAAGAAATTCTCCATCATCAAATTATCATAGCAGTTGCCACGTCTCAAGGGATCAGCTTTGCGACTGCCATCATTGAACGGTGTTCGCCGCGGGAAGATCTTCGACCTTTTGCATGTCGAAATCCACCTTGGTCCAGTCAAAAAGATGGTTTTCGGTCTTCTCCTCCCAGTTCCAGGTCAGTGTGCCCTTGGCCGTCATCGGCATGCTGTCGAAGTCAAATGTGATTGTGGTGTAATCTTGAGTCCACCAGGTCGTTGCAAATGGGTCTGCCGGCGGATTGTTGTCCATTCCGACAAACACACCTGTAATTTCATCATAGCTGCCGGTTAGGACGGTGCCGCTGTTATTGAGGAAGGTAATCGTCATAGCGGAGTCCGTTTGCTCAACACGGGCGCGCCAATCGGTGAGTGCCTCGGGGCCTTCGCCGTTTAGCATACTGCCGTCCCAAACGCCCTGAACCTCATAGATGCCCGCAACCGACTCGTAAAGCTTCAGCGTCATAAAGGCGCAACCCTCGGTATCCGTCCTGACAACCCTCACGAAAACGGAGTCATCCTCAATCGTGAGGTCCCAAACGGCCTCCTCGCCAACTTGAACGCTTTGCACCGTGTCTCCGTCAATGCTGCATTTCCCCTTGACCTCGATTTTCAAAGGCACGCTTGAACCCTCTGCATCGGGCACGCTCGCCCGAACGGTATACTCTCTGAAGCCTGTTTCCGCATAGAGATTAACCGTGTTCCGATCTAAAAGTTCCTGCATAGTGTAGGGGCTCTTGTCTTCCTTTTCACGCTCGTTGTTGATGGCTTTGAGAACGGCCTCGTCCACGCGCAAAATGCCCTTGCCCATGCCTTCGGGAATGGGCGTTGAGCCGCTCTCCGTGCTGACAGAGCCTGCGGCCGTTTGGACAAGCAAATCCTTTATT
>JAQWCP010000357.1 GCA_028705905.1 Oscillospiraceae bacterium | reverse complement strand
GGTCGTCTCCCGGGAGGGGGGGCTCACCACGGTGGAGATGAAGGAGAGACGTATCGTCTCAAAGACCCCGCCGCCGGCAGAGGAGGTGGCGGTGGTTATCCGATATTTCAGACTTGGAGCGTCTGACCGGCAAAGTGGTATATGGGACGGCAAACGGGCGAGATATGATCGCTTTGGCGTCAGGGTTAGAGAAGCTGCCGGAGATCAAGAAGCATCTGGAAGCGTTTCAATCAGACAAGATGGCCAGTTTGCAGTGTCGCATCGATGGACTGGGGGATGTGTGTGATCACATTCAGGAGGCACTGGTGCCTGATCCGCCGTTTTCCGTGCGGGAAGGCGGAATGATCAGACAAGGGTTTCATGGGGACGTAGATCACTTGAGAGAAATTATGACCGGTGCAAAAGATGTGCTGGCATCCATTGAACTGCGGGAGCGGGAACACACCGGGATCAAAAATTTGAAGGTTGGGTACAACAAGGTTTTTGGGTACTACATTGAAGTGAGTAAATCCAATTATGGATTGGTTCCGAGCCATTATACCAGGCGGCAGACCCTGGCCAATTGTGAGCGGTATGTGACTTCGGAACTCAAGGAAATGGAACATGAAATCTTATTTTCCAAAGATCGAGTGGCCATTTTGGAATATGAGCTGTTTTCGGAGCTGCGCCGGTTTGTGGCAAGCGAAGTGGGGCGGATTCAGAGAACAGCTGCCGCTATTGCGGAATTGGATGTACTGATTTCCTTTGCAGATGTGGCAGCAAGAAATGGTTATACCATGCCACAGGTTGATAATTCTGACATGATTTCCATCAAGGAAGGCAGACACCCAGTGGTAGAGCGGATGCAAAATGAATCTTTGTTCGTTCCCAATGATACATTTTTGAATTGTGGCGAGGATTGCCTGGCGATTATTACAGGGCCAAATATGGCAGGGAAATCCACCTATATGCGTCAAGTGGCGCTGATTGTCTTAATGGCCCAAGCGGGTAGCTTTGTACCGGCAAAAGAGGCAAAGATTGGCGTGGTTGACCGGATTTTTACCAGGATCGGTGCATCAGATGATTTGGCGGCAGGGCAGTCTACCTTTATGGTGGAGATGACGGAAGTTGCCGAAATTTTGAAACATGCAACCCGGAGAAGCCTCCTGATTTTAGATGAAATCGGACGGGGAACGTCTACCTATGACGGTATGAGCATTGCAAGAGCTGTGTTGGAGTACTGCGCGGATTCAAGGCAGCTGGGTGCCAAAACCCTGTTTGCAACCCATTATCACGAATTGACTGCATTGGAAGACGTTGTGAGTGGTGTCAAAAACTACAATATTGCCGCACAGAAACGAGATGGGAACATCATCTTTTTGCGCACAATTGTCCGGGGCGGTGCGGATCAGAGCTATGGTATTGAAGTGGCGCAACTGGCAGGAATCCCAGAGGCTGTGGTGAACCGGGCAAGGGATATTTTAAATCCCCATGAAAAACAACTTCAGAAAAACCCACAGCATCAAAAGATAGGACTTTCGAATGACGAGAACATTCCGCTTGACAAAAAGTCCACTCTAGTTTTAGAAACATTACGAAATTTGGATTTGAATGTATTAACGCCTATCGAAGCAATGAATCTCTTGTACCAATTGAGGGACGATCTTCGTTGGATGGATCAACAGGAACCGTGAACGGAAATCGAACGGTTGAACCCCAAAACTGGCTGAACAAACGAGAAGTACGGGATGGGTGGAGAGCGTTCCCACTCTATTGCTTCATCCTGCCACTATTATTTGGTTGGCTGGCCGGTGTTTTGCGGGACGGGGGCGTACGTTTTTCATCCGGAACCATGAACCTGCTGTTTTACCTTCTGATGGCAGGCATTGTCTGTGTTCTGTTTCGGTCTTTCTTGGGGAGATCGTTACAGAAAGCGTTCCGGCATCCCAAAATGATTGTCCAGGGGATTTTATGGGGTGTCTGCACGGATCTGCTGCTGCGGGCGATGTTGCGGCCCATGACGCATCTTGCTGAAAATTGGAATACGGGCCAGTTTGCTGTGCAGACAGAACAGGCACCCCTTTTGGTTTTGGTAGCCACGGTTATTTGCGCGCCGGTTGTGGAAGAAACGCTCTTTCGAGGATTGGTCTTCGGGAGCCTGCGCAGAAGCCATCGCCTGCTGGCGTACGGCGTTACAACGGCACTTTTTTGCATGCTGCACGTTTGGCAACAAGTGCTGCGGACAGGGGATCTCCATTCTTTGTCTTTGATGGTGGAATACATTGCGCCGTCTGTTGCGCTGATCTTTTGTTACGAAAAGAGCGGAACCATTTGGGCACCGATTTTGTTGCACGCAGGAATGAATATGTATGCGCTATTGGCAGTTTATTGGTAAAGGAAAAAAGAATATGAGAAAAATTCAGTGTTTGGATCCACATGTGGCTGATTTGATTGCTGCTGGAGAAGTGGTGGAGCGTCCAGGTGCAGTGGTGAAGGAATTGATGGAAAACGCCATTGACGCAGGAGCCACGGCAATGACCGTAGAGATCGTAAGGGGCGGTATGCAGATGGTTCGTGTGACGGACAACGGCAGCGGCATTGTGGAGGAAGA
>JAQWCP010000356.1 GCA_028705905.1 Oscillospiraceae bacterium | reverse complement strand
CGCTTATTACCGCAAGGTCAAGATGATCTATATAGACCCGCCCTACAACACCGGCAACGATTTTGTCTATGCCGATGATTTTGCCGACCCCATGGCGCGGTATAAGGAGGTCACGCAGCAAACCACGAAGTCTAACCCCGAAACCATGGGGCGCTTTCACACCAACTGGCTGAATATGATGTACCCCCGCCTGCGTCTGGCGGCGAATCTGCTGCGTGATGACGGCGTGATTTTCATCAGCATTGATGATAATGAGGTAACTAATTTGCGGCGAATCTGCGATGAGGTATTTGGAGAAGAAAACTTCGCAGGATGCTGTGTTTGGAAAAGACGTACATCATCTGCGATGGATCAGTCAAAACTTTCGACAGACCATGAGTATGTATTAGTTTACCACAAGGGGCAGTTTAATCCTTTCCGCGGAACGGACAAAGATTACCAAGGATATTCAAATCCGGACAATGATCCTCGTGGCCCTTGGGTACCCGGAGACTTAACCGTCGGAATGAACGGGGATATGCGTCCTAATCAATTTTACGATTTGGTAGATCCAAAGACCGGTAAAGTCTATAAACCGAATTACAATCGTGTATGGTCGTATGCCCCTGATAGTATGCAACAACTAATTGATGAAAATCGCATTGTTTTTCCTGATGATGTATCTAAACGTCCAATGAAAAAGCGCTTTGCCAATGAGCTTAAAAGTGACACAAGCCCTTTTTCTACATGGATGACGGATATTGGGTTAAATACAGAAGGCACAAAAGCTGTATATACACTTTTTGATGACAAGAGCCTATTTAACTATGCCAAACCTATTAGTTTAGTGAAAAATTTAGTTCAACAGGTAGCATTTAATGACGATATTATCCTTGACTTTTTCTCTGGGTCTGCGACCACCGCACATGCAGTCATGCAGCTCAACGCCGAGGACGGCGGTAACCGCCACTTTATCCTTGTGCAGCTTCCCGAGGTCTGCGACGAGAACAGCGAAGCCTATAAAGCGGGCTATAAAAATATCTGCGAAATCGGCAAGGAGCGTATTCGCCGCGCGGGAAAGAAGCTGTTGGAACAGGGCGTCTCAAAAATTTCTATGGAGAAAATAAGCGAGGAAGAACTGCCTACCCTATTTACTCAAGACGGAATGATAGAAAGCGGGTCAAAGGCTGAGTATCAGATAAAAGCAGAAGCCGTCGTTACTCCTGCTTTGGACATTGGCTTCAAGGTGTACAAGCTGGACACCTCCAACCTGAAAACGTGGGATTCCGAGCCGATTGCCGATGATGATCTGCTTACCCTCTATGACCGCATGAATCAGATGATCAGCCGCGTCAAGCCCGACCGCTCTGATATGGATATGGTCAGCGAAATTATGCTGAAATTGGGTGTACCCCTGACCTACCCGGTAGGCCGAACCGAGCTTGGCGGTAAGGCGGTTTATGCCGTCGGTGCGGATTGCCTACTGCTCATCTGCCTTGCGGAAAACGTTCAGCCGGCTGACGTGGAGGCCATGGCTGAATACGCCCCGGCAAAGGTTATTATTTCTCGCGACAGCTTCACAGACGACACCGCCATGGCCAATGCCTACTATATCCTGCGGGATAAGGGCATTGAGCTGAAATTAGTGTGAGGTGAAGAATCGCTATGAGTATGAGCTATAAAGAACTGACGCAGTTAACCGATGAAGAACTAATTAGACAGTACGATAAGCAGGCAAACTCAACCTCTGTAGGACTAAACTACTATACAGAAGAAATTGCACGCAGGAGGAACGAAAAGTCCAACAAACTAATGGTTAATCTCACGATTGCAATTACTGTTATGACGGCTGTTATGCTTGTTTCAACTATAATTAATGTGATTATCGCCATAATGAACTGAGGTGCAAAAGGATGAGTAAAATTAAGTTCAATCACTATACAACAAGAAATGACATTGATAACATTCTTCTGGAGCGATTCCCAGAACACAAGTGTCCTGAGTGCGAAAAAAATGGCGTGTACGCCGGTTGTATCGAAGATCAGTATGCTGGCGCGTACCGGCAAGCACATCGCATAGTTCATCTTTAGAATAGCCATCGCCAAGGGAGGAAAGGCGTATGGGCTGCTTCTGACCTGTACAGCGGAATGTAATTTCCGCCCCACGGTGCTTTATTTCATATCCGGCTTCTTGCAGAAGCTTCAAGAGCTGTTCAAAATCCTTTGGCTTTTGGAGAAGTGCCTGGTCAATCGCGGTGCGAAGCAGATCACGGTGAGATGGCTTTGCCTTTGCGCCCAGCCATTTGTTATAGCTGTGATTTCCCCGCTTCGGATTCTCAATGACGGATAATTCATGCTCCAGACAAATGGCGTCGCTTAATCTGGCCACGGCTTTCCCAGAACCGAGAAAATCACGAAATTTTCTGGTGCAGTCGAGAGACGTTGAGTTGAAAATTATATGGTTGTGCGGGTGTTTGGTGTCGCAGTGAGTAGCGACAATAAACGCATGTCTGCCTTTCAAAAACCGTTCAGCCAGTTCATATCCTAATTGGTTCGCATCCTCCGGAGTGACTTCCCCCGGCTTAAAAGACTGACGAATCTGATAAGCGATCACA
>JAQWCP010000028.1 GCA_028705905.1 Oscillospiraceae bacterium | reverse complement strand
CGTTGAAAAGGAAAATCGTTCCCCGTTGTTCAGAGGGCGGTATAACTTTTCTTAATCAAGGATGAAACAGCAGCCATGTTACCGTGTGCGGTTAGCGATAACCGCGCTGAGAAGCCGTGAAAAAAGTAAGCGGTGGAGGGACGGGCTGTAGTCAGGGAACAGATTGCAGAAAGGAGTTTATCATACCAAACAAACACTCATAGGTTCGAATAGGACTAAGAAAGGCCAAATCCGTATGGAAAGAGGCCGACTATGGCAACAAAGTCCAAGGCTCAGAAAAAGTCCAAATTGCGTCATGCGGAATACTATGATTTCCAAAATATCCAAGACAAATTGTATGCAGACAGTTTGAAAGGCCGGGAGTTTAAGAACATTGTAACAATGATTTCTCTGCCTGAAAACATACGGTTGGCATACCGCAACATCAAAGGGAATCATGGGAGCAAAACCGCTGGTACAGATGGACGGACTATCAAGGACTTGGAAAAATTCTCTGATGAAGCACTCATTTCTATGGTACAGCGAAAACTCAACTGGTACAAACCGCAGAGCGTCCGGCGGGCAGAAATCCCAAAAGACAACGACCCGGCAAAGAAACGCCCGCTGGGAATCCCAACCATTCTTGACCGCCTGATACAACAGTGTGTCCTGCAAGTGCTGGAGCCAATATGTGAAGCAAAGTTTCATGAGCACAGTTATGGGTTTCGGCCTAATCGTAGCCAGGAACACGCCATAGCGCGGGTTTATCAGAACATACAGAAAACCCATTACCATTATGTGGTGGACGTGGACATCAAAGGGTTCTTTGACAATGTTGAGCACGGCAAGCTACTGAAACAAATGTGGGCGCTGGGCATACGCGACAAAAAGCTGCTGTGTATCATATCGGCCATGCTGAAAGCGGAAGTTGCGGGGATTGGTTTCCCGGAAAAGGGAACTCCGCAAGGCGGCATCATCTCGCCGCTTCTTTCCAACATTGTGTTAAACGAGTTGGACTGGTGGATTGCCAGCCAGTGGGAGGAAATGCCCACACGGAAGAAATATGCTACAGGCATCAACAGAAATGGTAGCGAGAACAAAGGAAACAAGTACAAGATGCTCCGGGATTACACCGGGCTCAAGGAAGTGACCGGCGTTCGCTATGCGGATGATTTCAAACTATTTACCAACAGTTACCAGAGTGCTGTCAAGTTGTACCACGCTGTTACGGGTTGGCTGAAAGGTCGGCTTGGGCTGGAAATCAGCCCAGAAAAGTCCAAAATCGTCAATCTCAAGGAAGAATATTCTGAATTTCTTGGGATACGGATTCGGGCCAGAAACCGTGGTAGCAAAAGCAATCCCAAATTCGTGGTGGAAAGCCATATCAGAGAAAAATCCCTGTCCAAAATCCAAGTGAATTTGAAAAGGCTGATTCACGACATTGAGTACCCCGGATACGGTAAGCGTGCGGAACACGCGGCGGTAAGCCGTTACAATTCGTATGTTTTGGGTGTCCACAACTATTATAGCATGGCGACTATGATTTGCCATGACTTACATCCACTGGCCTTTTCAGTCCACAAGAGCCTACAAGCAAGGTTGACCCAGAGGTTGAAAACTGCAAAACAGGCGAAGAAACGAAAGCTGAACTATTACATTCCTGACTATATCTACAAGCGTTATGGGCAAAGCCAGCAACTACGGTTTGTGCGCGGGTACGCGATTATTCCGATAGGATATGCCAAACACAGAAACCCGATGGCAAGAAAGCGTGTAATCAACAGCTATACGCCGGAGGGACGCGACGAGATTCATAAAAAGCTCGGTGCAAACGTGGACATGGCAATTCTGCACTACCTTATGCGTAATCCGGTTCTTTACCAAACCGTGGCTTTTAATGACAATCGCATTTCGCTGTTCTGTGCCCAAATGGGAAAGTGCGCTGTAACTGGCGCAAAGCTGGAAATTGGTGATATCCATTGTCATCATCGACAGCCCAAACGTTCGGGTGGTACGGATGAGTACAAAAATCTCGCCATCGTTGGCGAAACCGTGCACCGTTTGATACATGCCACTGACCCAAAGAAAATCAGGAAATATTTTGACGAGCTGAAATTGAACGCCAAACAGTTGAAAACCTTGAACAAGTTTAGGAGCCTTGCCAATGTTGAGAGTTGTTTGTATGATGTGCAATCTGTACTTTGATGGAAAGCCGGGTGATGGGAAACTATCATGCCCGGTTTGGGGCGGGGGAAAAGATGGAGATAACATCAAAATCTTACCTATCGCCATTTTTGCTCCGTGAGGAGCAAACTGCTGCCTACACGGTGGAAATCTGGAAGCGTTTCAGAAAATGGGGCGGTATTCCCACCGGCATTACCCAAAATGTCAAGGATTTGCTTGCCTCCCGTGAGGTGGAGAATATCTTTGAAAACTCAGATTATGTGTATATGCTCAACCAGGCGGGCGGTGACCGACAGATTCTCGCCAAGCAGCTCAATATTTCACCCCACCAGCTCTCGTATGTCACCCACAGCGGTGAAGGCGAAGGGCTGCTTTTTTATGGCAATGTCATTCTGCCCTTTGTGGACAGATTCCCCAAGGACACCGAGCTGTATGCGGTCATGACCACAAAATTAACCGAGGTGTCAGAAGTTTGACACGACAACAAAAAAACGGAGGTAATTTACTATGGATAACAGCACGAATTGCATCATCATCTGCGACCAGACAGACCCCACCCAGCCCATTTCCTTTGAAGCCTTTACCCGTGCGCTGCAATTTCTGGAGGAAAACGGACTGCTGAACACCTCTGCAGCCGAGAAACCAGAGAAATCGGCACCGGATTTGAACGCTTTTGCCCAACGGCTGATTGAGCTTACCGACATGGCCGAGGAATACCGAGAAATGCTGGACAGCTTTATTGCACAGGCAGACCAGCTGCTTGACGAGCTGGGCGGCATGGATGACGACGATTGGGATGATGAGGAATGAGCAAGCGTTCCCCACGGCTGCTGTTTTCAGAGAAAGAGTGCAGCGCCCCGGAGCTGAAAAAGGCAGTCCAAAAAGCGGATAAGCGCATCAAAAGGCTGGAAAAAGCCGAGGCAAAAATACCGCAAAAGACTGTTAAGGTCAGGCAAACCACCGTGGATGCCAAAACCGGCAAGGTCACAAAGCGCCTGCTATATGAGGAGGTAGACAAAAAACGCCCACCATCCAAGCTGAGCCATGCCATTCGTGACGCACCGGGCGATACGGTAGTGGGTGCGCTTCACCGTGAAATACGCAAGTCCGAACAGGATAATGTGGGCTTGGAGGGCGCGCACAGGCTGGAGGAAACCGCCGAGGGCGGCTATCGTTTGGGGCGCAGCGCCTACCGCAGTCACCGGCTCAAGCCCTACCGTGCCGCTGATCGTGCCGAGGTTAAGGCAGACAGAGCCAACCTAAGGGCGCTAAATCAGCAGGCAAAGCAGCAAAACCCGGAGCTTTCCAGTAACCCTTATTCTCGCTGGCAGCAAAAGCGTGCCATTAAGCAGCAGTATGCCGCAGCCAAAGCCGGGAAAAATGCACAGTCCACCGTCAAGGCATCGGAAACCACGGCAAAGGCAGCAAAAAAAGCTGCGGAAAAAGCCAAAAAGACCGGCGAGTTTATCGCACGGCACAAAAAAGGCTTTCTCATGGTGGGCGGCATCGCACTGATTGTGGTGCTGCTGCTCAATGTGGTGTCCTCCTGCTCGGTGCTGATGGAGGGGCTAACCTCCAGTATAGCAATTTCTACCTACCCATGTGAGGACAGGGATATGCTCGCCGCCGAAGCACAGTACACCGCACTGGAAGCCGAGCTGCAAAGCTATTTGGACAATTATGAACGCACCCACAGCTATGATGAGTACCATTTCGACTTAGACGATATTGAGCACGACCCCTATGTGCTAATCTCTGCGATTACCGCCCTGCACGGCGGCGAGTGGACGATTGATGAGGTGGGCGGTATCCTGCAAACTCTGTTTGACAGGCAATATATCCTCACCGAAACGGTAACGGTAGAACAGCGCTATTACATTGAAACCGACACCTGGACGGACGAGGACGGCAACACCCACACCGATAGCTACCGAGTGTATTACGACTACTACATCTGCACCGTTACACTGGAAAACTTCAATCTATCCCATGTGCCGGTTTACATCATGTCACAGGAGCAGCTTTCCATGTATGCCATGTATATGGCAACGCTTGGTAATCGTCCCGACCTGTTTGGCGGTTCTGCCTATGTGAACCGCTATTACAACACCGTATATGAAAAATATGAAATCCCACCGGAAGCACTGGAGGATGAACAGTTTGCCGCCATTATAGCACAAGCGGAGAAGTATTTAGGCTATCCCTATGTTTGGGGCGGCTCCTCTCCCTCTACCTCCTTTGACTGTTCCGGCTATGTCAGCTGGGTTATCAATCACAGCGGCTGGGATGTGGGGCGCTTAGGTGCGCAGGGGCTTCTTAATATCTGTACCCGTGTATCCTCTGCCAATGCAAAGCCCGGTGACCTGATTTTCTTTCAAGGCACCTACGACACCGCCGGCGCATCCAATGTGGGCATTTATGTGGGCGGCGGGAAGATGGTCCACTGCGGCGACCCCATTCAATACAGCAGCATTGAAACAAGCTATTGGCAAAGCCACTTTTTGAGCTTTGGCAGACTTCCAACACCATAACAAGGAGGACACTATGAACCCTAAAATTGAAAAGCTGAAAGCGGAGCACGAAAAAAACTGCACCAAAATCTCTGCTTTACAGGCACGAAACAAGGAGATTGACGGCTCTGTTACCGAGCTTGAAAATCTGGACATTGTCGGCGTTGTCCGTGACAGCGGCGTAACACCTGAGATGCTGGCACAGCTGATTGCCGGATTAAAGAACAAACCGCTGCCCGGAAACGCGCAAAAGTATGATGAAACGGAGGAAAGCTTTGATGAAAATTAAATACAGGCTGTTTGCCTGCCTGCTGGCCGTCATGCTGTGTATGACGGCCTTTTCCGTTACCGCCTTTGCAGGCGGCGGTGAGGACTATTATCCCACGGTAGAGCCGACTGAGCCGGTGCAAACCACCCAGCCTCTCACTCCATCGGGCAACCTGACGCTTATTGACGACATTTTACAGAGCAAGGACACAGACGACGAGGAAGCCGAGCTGGAAAACAAGCAGTTCATCACAGTGCAGAGCAAGGCGGGCAACTATTTTTATCTCATTATTGACCGCAGCAGCGAAACGGAAAATGTGTATTTTCTAAACCTCGTCGATGAAGCTGACCTGATGGCGCTGATTGAGAAGGACGAAACTGCCGATACCTGTACCTGCACCGATAAATGTGTTGTGGGTGCAATCAACACCGCCTGCGCCGTATGCCAATACAATATGAGCGAATGCACCGGCAAGGCCGCCACGCAGGAAACGCCCACGCAGCCGGAGCCGGAGCCTGAACCGGAGCCGGAGAAAGGCGGCATAAATCCTACGCTGATTCTCCTTGTGGTGCTGCTGCTTGCAGGCGGCGGTGCGGTCTATTTCCTCAAATTTAAGAAAAAGAAGCCGGACACCACCGGCCCGATTGACTTAGATGATTACGATTACGGCGACGATGAGGACTATGAAGCAGAAGCGCTGCCGGAAACAGAGGATGATGTGCCGGAGGACGATGCACAATGAGAACCTTCACCAACAATCCGCTGGAACGCATGATGATGCAGATTCCAAAAACCGGACGAGAGGAAACGCCCCGTATCCCTGCACCGGAGGGCCACTTCTGCCACGGCTGCGGACGCTATGGCCTTGGCTGCGTTCGCCCCTGCTATCGTGACGGAAAGCAGACTAAAAAGCAGCATCACGAATTGTAAACTTTTTTAAGTCACCATCTTCTTGTTGTATTTTGTGCGCCAAAATGCTATAATAATGTACAAAGGAAGGGGGTGGCGATATGCCGCAAATCAGACCTATCACAGACCTTAGAAACACCAACGAAATTTCCGATGTTTGCCATTCGCGCCGTGAGCCTGTATTTATCACGAAAAACGGATACGGCGATCTTGTGGTCATGAGCATTGAAACCTACGAAGAAATGCTGGAAACAGCCGCAACAGACCGGGCAATTTCCGAAGCGGAAGCCGAATTTTCTGCTGATGGCCAGCTCCATGATGCAAAGACCGCGCTTTCTTCATTAAGGAGGAAGCATTTTGGATGATAAGTATACCGTAAAGCTCATGAGCCGTGCGCTCCGTGACTTGGACGGCATCTATGCGTACATCGCCAAAACGCTTTTAGAGCCTGAAACGGCGCTCAAGCTGGTGGATACGCTGGAGGGTGAGATACTAACGCTGGATTCCATGCCCTACCGCTGCCCGGAACGGCAGACCGGCGCTTATGCAAACAAAGGTTATCGTCAACTTTTGGTCAAAAATTATACGGTTGTGTATCGCATAGACGAAAAGCAGAAAGCTGTCATTATTGTGACCGTCCGCTATTCACCAAGCCAATTTTAACACATTTTGCAGCAAAGGCAGTTCCTTCGGGAGCTGCCTTTTTGCTGCCCCAAAGGAGGACACCTGTTATGAATTACCGCTTAGTAATCGCCGAAAAGCCCTCTGTGGCACAGTCCATTGCCGCCGTTTTGGGCGCAAGGGAACGAAAGGCAGGATACATGGAGGGCAATGGCTACCTTGTTTCTTGGTGCTTTGGGCATTTGGCGGAGCTTGCCAGTGCCGAAAGCTACAATGTTGAGTATGCCAAGTGGCGCTATGACGATCTGCCCATCGTGCCTGAGCCGTGGCGTTTTAAGGTCAGCCGTGATAAATGGAATCAGTTTGAGGTGCTGAAAGCACTGATGCGCCGTGATGATGTTTCTGAGGTCATCAACGCCTGTGACACAGGGCGTGAGGGTGAGCTTATCTTCCGTACCGCCTACTGCCTTGCAGGATGCAGCAAGGCCATGAAGCGCCTGTGGATTTCCAGCATGGAGGATGATGCAATCCGAACCGGCTTTGAACGCCTGCGCCCCGGCAGCGAGTATGACGGTCTGCATCAGGCCGCCCTTTGCCGTGCAAAGGCTGATTGGCTGGTTGGTATCAACGCAACACGCCTATTTTCAGTGCTCTACCATCGCACATTAAATGTTGGGCGTGTCATGTCACCCACGCTTGCACTGATTGTGCAGCGTGAAGCGGAGATTGACGCATTTACCCCGGAGCCGTTTTATTCGGTCAATCTGGAAGGTGACGGCTTTACCGCCGCCTCAGAAAAGCAGAAGGACAAAGCCGAAGCACAGCGGATGGCTGCCACCTGTAAGGGGCAGGCAGCTATCGTCAATACCGTGGAGCGCAAGGAAAAAACCGAAAAAGCCCCGGCGCTCTATGACCTGACCACCCTCCAGCGTGATGCCAACCGCATTTTGAGCTACACCGCCCAACAGACCTTGGATTATCTGCAAGCTCTTTATGAAAAGAAGCTCTGCACCTACCCCCGTACCGATGCCCGGTGTCTGACTGACGATATGGAGAGCGCCGTACCCGACTTGGTTGTCCTTGCTGCCGCTGTATGCGGTATGCCTGCGCCGGAGCATATCCATGCCGGACAGGTATGCAACAGCAAAAAGGTCAGCGACCACCATGCTATCGTTCCAACAATCAGTGCCGGTAAGGTGGATACAAGCTCACTGCCCATGGGAGAGCGAGAGCTTTTGAAGCTGGTAAGCCGTCAGCTCCTGTGTGCTGTCAGCAATCCCTATCGCTATGCCGAAACCGCTGTCACAATCCTGTGCGGCGGTTTTTCCTTCACCGCAAAGGGTAAAACTGTCCTCGACATTGGCTGGAAGTCCTACATGGCGCAGGAGCAGACCGATAAAGCGCTGCCGGATTTGAGCGAGGGAGACACGCTTTCCGTTATGGACATTGCCGTCAAGGAGGGCAAAACCACGCCCCCCAAGCACTTTACCGATGTAATACACTTTGAGAGTAGGCAGTGGAAATATTCAAAATGCAAAGGAGCAGGATAGCAATGAAAATCAAGGATAAGAGATTTAAAATCACAGCTTTATATGAGCGACTCTCAAAGGATGATGAGGTGCAGGGAGAGTCAAACAGTATCGTCAATCAGAAGCGGATGTTGACACAGTATGCAGAACAGCATGGATATGAGAATATCGAGCATTACACGGATGATGGATGGACTGGTACAAACTTTGACAGACCCGACTGGAAGAGAATGCTTGCGGACATTGAAGCTGGCAAGGTGGGAACAGTCATTGTAAAGGACATGAGCCGTATCGGTAGAGATTATTTGCAAGTAGGATTTTACACAGAAGTCATGTTTCGGGAAAAGGGAGTGCATTTTATAGCGATTTCCAATGGTGTTGACAGCGAGCGCAGGGAGAGTGCAGAATTTGCCCCATTCTTGAACATTATGAACGAGTGGTATGTGCGTGATACCAGTCGGAAGATAACAACGGTATTAAAGGCAAGAGGTATGAGTGGGAAAGCACATACAACCAACCGTTGTTGCTATGGATATAAAAAGAGTGCAGATAACCCTGATAAATGGGTAATTGATGAAGAAGCTGCCGAGGTTGTTCGTAGGATATTTAATATGTGTCTGAATGGGAAAGGCCCCTATCAGATTGCAAGGGAACTGGCAGAGGATAAGGTGGAAAGACCCGAATATTATTTGGGTATTCGTGGCAGGGGAGTTAATATAAAGTCATTCGATATGGAACATCCGTATATGTGGAGAGGTGGCACTGTTAAGACCATATTAACAAGAATGGAATACACTGGATGTACTGTTAATTTTAGAACAAAAAAGGAGTCGTACAAGGATAAGCGACCTACTAAAGTAGACTCATCCGAATGGATTATCTTTGAAGATACCCAAGAACCGATTATTGACAAGCATACATGGGAAACAGTGCAGAAGCTGTTAGATACGCCAAGAAGAAAAGGTGTATTTGAGGAGAATAATCCTCTTACCGGTAAAGTGTTTTGTGCAGATTGTGGAGCAAAAATGTATCATCACAGAAATGCGCAGGGAATATGGAAAAAGAATTATTTTAAGGCAGGGGAGATGATATATCATGCACCCGAAGATAGGTACGATTGCTCCAACAATATAAGAGGCAGACAGCGTTATGAAAAATTGTGTTGCAGTCATTCCGTTACTACAAAGGCGCTGGAAACGCTTGTGTTGGAAACCATAAAAAGAACTTGTGATTATGCAGTGGAGAATGAAGCAGAGTTTAGGGAAAAGGTATGTAGTATTTCCGAAGAACAGCAGGGAGAGTTATCAGTCAGACTGGAGAAAAGGCTTGCTAAGAAGCAGAAACGAGTGAGTGAAATCAATCGTCTGATAAAGAAGCTGTATGAGGACAATATCAGCGGTAAATTGAACGATAAACGCTTCAATGCAATGCTTAGTGATTACGAGTCGGAGCTTGAAGTATTAGAAGCGGATATTGACAGAGATAATGCTGAATTAGAGGGCATGAGTGCAAAGAAAACGGATGTGGATGTGTTCATGGAGCTTGTAAAAAAGCATACGACATTCGAGGAACTGACACCAGCCATATTGAACGAATTTGTTGATAAAATCATGGTTTATAAGGCAGTTGGAAGTGGTGCAAACAGAACGCAGGATGTAGATATTTATTTGAATTATATCGGCAGATTTGTAGTTCCTGAAGTGGTTGTGGAACTGACGGAAGAGGAGAAGCTGGCAGAAGCCAAAAGGCAGGAAAAACTGGAGAAAAAGCGAGCAAGTAACCGCAAATATATGGCACGGAAAAGAGAAGAAGCGAGGAAAGCGTGGGCAGAAATAGAAGCGGAGAAAGCAAAGGCAGTAGGGCAATAATTATCGTGAATTTGCGATTGCGAAAATGGCAGACGAGGAAATTATCAAGTGAATAATAGGGATTGATTTTGCTCCGATAATTAACGAACGAAATCAGAATAAAAAGGCATTCAAAACAGACAGTGAAACAAGTTTGTTGCGGATGTCTTTTTTGATGGTCTTGCCAGTGCAACCTTCCCTTTCCTTCTCTTTCTCTTCCTAGAGAAAAAACGAAAAAGAAAAGCAGAAAAGAAAGAACCAAAGAAAAGAATAAAAGAAAAAGATAAAAAGAGATATACCATCTCAATCTTATCCTATCCCATCCTATCCGCCTGCCTACGGCAGGCTTTATTATTTGCCCGTCAAAAGTATGAGTCTAGAGTCGCCCAAAATACGAGTCAGAGAGAAAGGAGTGGTTTAATGGGCAGTTTATCCAAGTATGAGCAGGAAACGGTCATCAATTTTAATGCAGGGGAGCAGACAGCAGTTGTTTATACCCGAGATAAGGCAGTTATGAGAAAACTTGACGCATTAGTTTTCGCATTCCCAGAGGTTTATAAGCTGGTGGGTGAAACAGATATTGATAAGACCTATTCCATGCCGAAATCATGCGTGAATTATCGTAAGCCGAGAAAGCTCGATGATAAATACAGAGAACTAAAAAGAGCACAGATGAAGCAGTATAATATGCAGAGGTAAATAGTTGAAAAAATGTGTGTTCAATGATATAATTTCCTTGTTGAAAGAGCGTGTCAATTTGGATTTGTTTGAAACATATTTGACACATTTTGCGTCTAGAATAACAGATGGAAACAATTAGACAAATCTAGCTAATGTTTGTCAACAAGAAATATAAAAAATATAGGGGTAAAAAAGGACAACCTTAATAAAC
>JAQWCP010000355.1 GCA_028705905.1 Oscillospiraceae bacterium | reverse complement strand
AGGCCAGTGGATGGAGCAAAGGTGGGTGCGTTGATTTGTGGCCTGCGGAAAGAAAAAGGGTTGACACAGAAGCAGCTTGCGCAGGCGCTTCATCTCAGCGACCGGACGATTTCCAAATGGGAGCGGGGTCAGGGCCTTCCGGACGTATCCCTCTTGGGTGCGTTGTCCGCCCAGTTGGGAATTCGGGTGGAGCAGATGCTAGAGGGGGACCTGCAAGCAAAAGACACGGATGGAGGAAATATGAAGCGAGTGAAATTTTATGTCTGTCCCAACTGTGGGAATCTTCTGACATCCACAGGAGACGCCGACGTTTCTTGTTGTGGCAGGAAGATACCGTCCCTTACACCGCAGACGGGGGACGAGGCTCACCATGTGACAGTGGAGACGGTAGAGGATGACTTTTATCTCACATTCTCACACGAAATGCGTAAAGATCATTATTTCAATTTCGTGGCGTATGTGGATTATGACCGGGTGCTGCTCATTCGCCTATATCCGGAACAAGGCGGCGAAGTGCGGTTTCCCAAAATGCACGGTGGGACGCTGTATGTTGGCTGTAGCCGACACGGCTTGTTCCGCGTGAAGCGGTAGGGACAAGCCAAGCCCATTATTTTACCCTAATAGGGTAAAATAATGGGCAGAGAAAGTCATTTGAGCAAAGGGGCGGACAGCATATGCTGTCCGCCCCTTTGTAGTAAGATCCCATTGACAAAATGAGCCGATTGGGATCACGATTCTTCTGCATTTAAGAGAGACTCTTCTTCCTCCGCTTTGAATTCGTAGTCTTTTCCAGGCAAGATGGCGTTGACCACGATGCCAACCACAGAGGCAACGGCGAGGCCGCCAAAGGAAAGCGTCACGCTGCCAACTTGAAACGTGAGGGGCATAGCGTTAAAGCCCAGACCGCAGACAAAGATCAGAGCAGCCACCAAAACGTTCCGGGATTTGGAAAAGTCCACATGATGCTCTGTCACATTCCGGAGGCCCACGGCGGAAATCATGCCGTACAAGATAAAGGACACGCCGCCGATGATGGCGGTGGGGATGGTGCTAATGAGGTCAGAGAATGCGGAGACGAAGGAAAGAATGACGGTCATAACGGCGGCAATCACCATCACATTGGGGTCATACACTTTGGTAAGGGCCACAACGCCGGTGTTCTCGCTATAAGTCGTGTTAGCGGGGCCGCCGATGAAGCCGGCAAGGCTGGTTGCAAGGCCGTCGCCCAAAAGGGTTCTGGTGAGGCCTGGATTGGCCAGGTAGTTTTTACCACAAGTGGCGCTGATGGCGGCGATGTCACCAATATGCTCAATCATAGCGGCCAGAGCCACTACGACGAAACTGATGATCGCGCCCACTTCAAATTTGGGCAGCATGAATCCGGGCATGGAAACGCCGGTGGTTTCCGCCAGCGGGGTAAAGTTTATCCAAGGCACACCGCAGGCGGTGACGATGGCGGCGATGATGTAAGCACCAAAAATGGCAACTAAGATGGGAACAATTTTAATCATACCCCGGCCCCAGGTAGAACAGATGATTAAGATTGCCATCGTGATGACGGCCAGAACCCAGTTGTTACTGGCCATGTTAAGACTGGTGGGGGCCAAAATGAGGCCGATGAGGATGATGATTGGCCCTGTGACGACAGGTGGGAACAATTTCATGACCCGTTTGATACCGAATAGTTTAATCAAAATGGCCAAGACAACATAGACACCACCAGCACAGACCACGCCGCCCAAGGCATATGGAAGCTTTTCCATATTAGGAACTGCATTGCCCGTGGCATCTTGCAGCATAGGAGCCACTGTGCTAAACGCCGCTAGGAAGGCAAATGAGGAACCCAAGAAAATGGGAACCTTATTTTTGGTGATCAAGTGGAATAGCAGGGTGCCGATCCCCGCACAGAATAGGGTGGCGGAGACACTGAGACCAGTGAGGATGGGAACCAGAATGGTGGCGCCGAACATGGCAAAGACGTGCTGTAAACCCAGCACCATCATTTTCCCTGTTCCAAGTTCTTGGAATCCATTGGTAACGCCGCTTGCATTTTTGTCCATGGTAATATACGATCCTTTCTTCATTTTCATCATGAAACGTCAGCCGTTGGCAACACGACACCAATCGACTCATTTCACACCAACTCAACATTATATCGTTTTTGCAGTGCAATTGCAAGAAGGAATCCAGGGTCTGTGGAGGAATTGTCAAAATCCCAATTGCCAGTGGAAGGGAAGTATGCTATAATGTCGAAATGCATTTGAACAAGTGGAATAAAAAGAGAACGATGGACAAAGCCAGTGCCGTGAAAGAAGGAAAGCAACAATGAAGTGCAAGGAATTGCTGATTAGATATAAAAAAATTATCATATACTATATAATAGGTGTTGTGAATACTCTGGTGGACTTTGGCGTGTATAGCGTTGTATTTTTTTTCACAAAGATGCCGGTGCCAAGCCAGGCCGTCGGGTACTTGTCAGGCGTTTTGTGCAGCTTTTGCTTAAACCGCGGCATTACGTTCCGGGCGGAAAAAGGAGGCAGCCCTCTGCTGCAATTTTTGCGGTTTATGCTGGTGAATTTGGTGAGTCTTGCCGTCAGT
>JAQWCP010000354.1 GCA_028705905.1 Oscillospiraceae bacterium | reverse complement strand
CAGCATTCAATCCCGTGTTGACATTGGTGGCATTGGCGGTGGTGTTCACGGCAGGTTTTACCAGGTTGTTTGGAGCAGATGTCCCGACGATCAGATAGTCGCCTCCGTCGGAAACATTAAAGCGTACCATGCCAAATTCCAAAACGGAAGTGGAAGCTATCTTTTGATACGTGCCGTTTTCTGATACATGGTAAATATCCACAGCGGTGCCTTCGGCAAATTTGGCTGGATCCAAAGCGTAACGGATGGAGGCGGTCAATCCCAGGGGGCCTTGTTGATCAAAATGTAGTAGCGTGGACTGGGTATAGCTTCCCACTGCACTGACAGGAGGCGCTGCGGAATCGGTTTTGGTGATGTTCAGGTTCAGGTCTTTTAAATGATCGCCCATGATCTCGGGTTCAAAACGCCAGCTGAACTGGAAATTACCATCGTCGTCGTATTTTTCCAGCAGGAAGCCTTTGCCTCTGGCCTTGATGAGGCTCAAGAGCGTTTCCTTGATCTCGGTCTTCTGGCTGATCTTCATCCTGAGATCTTTGAGGTCAAAGTTTGCAAGAGCGGTGATGAGATCTTCCTGGATGCCCTCGTAACGATTGGTACTGCAAAGATGGGAGAGATAGGCCACACCATTGTCTGCTGCAGAAGCAATGGCATTTGCATCAAAATACGCATAGTCGTAATTCTCTTCCCGGATCCAGTCGTTGATTTCGAAGGTGCTGGTGTTATCCACGGTGTTGCCGTTAAAGTACGGGGTCACGGTGACGTTATCCACATGCCAGTCTGGCCCGGTTCCGGCGCCGTCGGTGGTGAGGATGATCTTGTTGACGGCTTCCAGCGGAGAGGCAGCAGCAATGTTGAAGGTGTTGGTGTCGCCTTTTTCCAGAATATCGTCCTGCTCCTGGTCCGTGTGATCGTCGATATCCACGGCGCCGGTTTTATTTTTGACCGTGCCATTATCATCATTCTGAAGATCGATTTTGATATTGGCGTCTGTACCGGCTTTATCGATATCCGAGGTCTTGACCTTCACCTGGTACTGGGTGGGGTTTGCCTCATCCAGAGAGAAGGTGTACTGCCTGCCGGCCTCCACGATCCACTGATCCACAGTGAGAGAATCATCCGTAAATAGGGCGGTTTTTTGGGCGGTGAAGCCGGATGCGGTGGTGTAAACTGCTGTATCGTCCAGTTCCTGTATCTTCCATCCCGGTTTTTTGCCGGAACCGTCGGTCATCACACTTATGCCCTTGATGTCTTCAGCGCTGTAGTTTTCTGGAAGACTGATGGTCACAGCATCTGTGGAGCCGGACTCCAGAGGATCATAATCCCCATACCCGCCGCCGGCATAGCCCATTTGTCCAAGAACGCCGCCGTTGGCATCCAGAAGCTGTACCTTTAGATTGGCATCTGTGCCGGCATCATCTGCAGTGGATGTTTTCATCTTGGTGCGCACCACGGTATAATCGTCCACACCGAATTGTGCGGTCGTATTATGATCATAACGGTAATAGAGGGGTACGGTCTTGGCATTCTGCGCATCGGAGGTATTGCCCCGCACCAGTGTGACTTCAGAAAGCTCTACACCGTCTGAACTGTCGTCGTTTTTCAAGGCTGTCCAAAAATGGGTAACGTTTGGATCATCCTCCGGGATCAAAAAGCGCATGGTGACATAACTGTTGCTCGCCACGCTTCCAGACAAAACTTCACCGCTCAGGAAGTTTGCCTCTGTGCCGACATTGCAGCAAAGATTCCCTGTGGTGCCGGAATCCGGCGTGTCGGTGGTCCGCGCAATGAGATAATAGGGCGTCATGACCGCACCTGCTGCGTTTTTAAAATGGACGTCGTCCGCAATGGTAAAATTGCGGCCCACTTCGCCGTCGGTCTGGATGGTGCTGTTCGTGATGCTGCCATTGGGGGCCGTTTCTATCTTACGCTCCCAGGTATTGGAGGTGTCATCGTTACAGCTTATGCTGCCCTGGTCAAAGCCGTAGCCGATGGCGTCGGCGGTGTATGTACTCTGGCCCGAGCAGAGTTCTGCACCCGTCGTTACGTTGCCGCAGTCTGTTATGTTGATGGCGCCCACCTTTGCAGTGTCAAAATCATCCATATAAAAGCTGGTACCAAAGGAGTAGCTGGTGTTTTCGGCACCCATATGGTTCATAACACCGATGCCCGTGGCAAGCCAGAACATCCTGTCCGAACCGGAGCCGGAAGGCGGCATGGAATAGGTATGGAGAGAGGTGCCGCTGTGCCCCTGGGCGTTTATCTGAGCAAGGCCCTGAAGATTGAGGGTGGCGCCATCCGGCACGGTGATGCCGTTGGCACATTTGAGTCCTTCCGCCGAAAGCGTGCCGGTGCCGTCTGAAACAACGGATAAGGTGGTCCCACTGCTGAGGATGATACCTTCATAGAATTCCTGGGCATCATTATAATTGGAAAGCTGAGAGCCGTCTCCGGAGCTTGTGGCAGTGGAACTGAAGATGGCCCCATTGTTTAAGGTGATGGTATTATCCCCATAGCTGATGCGGGAGCTATGGTCCGTCATGGTGGTGTTCAGCCCCCCGTCGATGGTGAGACTGCCCCCATCCATCTCAAGGGATATGTTTTTATAGGTAC
>JAQWCP010000353.1 GCA_028705905.1 Oscillospiraceae bacterium | reverse complement strand
GAAAAAATAAATTTTATGTTATCCGCCGGAATTTCTTCCGGCGGATTGACACTCATGTAGGTGAAAACGGAAGGAGTAAGGGCTATGAAACTCTGGGCAGGAAGATTTCAGAAAGAAACAGATACCGCGGTCAACGACTTCAACTCTTCCATTTCTTTTGACGCCCGGTTATATCAGGAGGATATCACCGGTAGCATCGCCCACGCCACGATGCTGGGTGAGCAGGGCATCATCACAAAGGAAGAGTCCGGGCAAATCATCCAAGGGCTCAAAGCCATTTTAGCGGATATTGAAGCAGATCGTGTCCAGTTTTCCTTGGAGAACGAAGACATTCATATGAATATTGAAAATATGCTGACGGAGCGCATTGGCTCCACAGGAAAGCGGCTGCACACCTCCCGCAGCCGGAATGACCAAGTGGCCTTGGATCTTCGACTGCATTTGAAAAAAGAAATACTCCGCATCCGGGATATGATCTTGGACCTGGAGCAAGTGCTGCTCAAAAAGGCAGAGGAAAATCTCGATACCGTTATGCCAGGCTACACCCATTTGCAGCGGGCACAACCCACCACGTTTGCCCATTACATGATGGCCTATGCCAATATGTTAAAGCGGGATGTCACCCGTTTGGAAGACTGTTACGAACGGATGGACGAATCCCCTCTGGGCAGTGGTGCGCTGGCTTCCAGCACGTATCCCATCAACCGCCAGCGGACAGCAGAACTGCTGGGCTTTGCCCGCATCACGGAAAACAGCCTGGACGGCGTCTCCGATCGGGACTTTGCCATTGAGTTCGTTTCCGCACTTTCCATTTTAATGATGCACCTTTCCCGTTTTTCTGAAGAGATCATTCTCTGGTGCTCCTGGGAGTTTCATTTTGTGGAGCTGGACGATGCGTACTCCACCGGTTCTTCCATTATGCCCCAGAAAAAGAACCCGGACGTGGCGGAGCTGGTCCGCGGCAAAACCGGCCGGGTATATGGCTCACTCATCACGTTGCTGACGGTGATGAAGGGCTTGCCTCTGGCATACAACAAAGATATGCAGGAAGACAAAGAGCCCATCTTTGATTCCATTGATACCATCTCCCAGTGCCTGACGGTGTTTGGCGCCATGGTGGAAACGCTGACGGTTCTGCCAAAGAATATGCGCAACGCCGCTTCCGCCGGGTTCATCAACGCCACCGACTGTGCCGATTACCTGGTGAAAAAGGGGCTCCCCTTCCGGGATGCTTATATGATCGTAGGCCGCCTAGTCAACCTGTGCATCAAATCGGGTGAAAACTTGGAAACCCTCACATTGCGGGATTTCCGCGCAGTTTCCGACTTGTTTGATATGGATGTTTACCAAGCTCTGGAGCTGAAAACCTGCGTCAACGGCCGGAAGGTAGACGGTGGCCCGGCAAAGGCCGCCGTGGAAAAGCAAATCGCTTCTATCCGCGCCTTCGTTCAGGAACGATTGCCGAAAGAAGGCGATGTAAAATGAAACCCAAGATTTTTATCGACGGGCAAGAAGGCACCACCGGCCTGCAAATTCATGAGCGGCTGGGCAGCCGGGATGATATCACCCTGCTGACCATTGATGCTTCCTTGCGAAAAGACAAACAAGAGCGGAAGCGGCTGCTCAATGAAGCAGATCTGGTTTTTCTTTGCCTGCCCGACGATGCGGCAAGGGAATCCGTCTCTCTCATCGACAACCCAAATACACGGGTGATTGATGCATCCACCGCCCACCGCACCGCCCCCGGCTGGGTGTATGGCTTCCCAGAATTAAATGCCGGGCGGCGGGATGAAATTCGCGCTGCAAAACGGGTGGCAAACCCCGGATGCCACGCCACCGGATTCATCTCTGGCGTGTACCCGCTGGTGTCCTCCGGCCTGCTCTCTCCTGACGCGCAGCTCACCTGTTTTTCTATCACTGGATACAGCGGCGGCGGCAAAAAAATGATTGCCTCCTATGAAGAAAGCTCCCGCGGCGTGGCGCTGGACAGCCCGCGCATCTATGGCCTTACGCTGCAGCACAAACACCTGCCGGAAATGACCAAAGTGGCGGCGTTAAACCGGGCGCCTGTATTCTGCCCCGTCGTAGCGGATTATTATAAGGGCATGGCCACCACCATTATGCTTTCCTCCGATATGCTCAAGGGCGCTCCGTCTGCTAAAGCAGTGTGGGACATGTTTGCCGCTTATTATGCCGGGCAGACGTTGGTCCATGTGGCCCCATTCCAGGGGGATGGCTTCTTGGCAGATGGTACCATCCCATCCAACCAAAAAGCCGGCACCGATTCTTTGGAACTTTTGATCTGCGGCAATGACACGCAAATCATCGTGACCACTTTGTTTGACAATTTAGGCAAGGGCGCATCCGGTGCAGCTGTACAAAATATGAACCTTATGCTGGGCTTTGCGGAGACTACCGGCCTTCTCAACGAAACAGCCAACGAAAGGATGGATTGATATGAAACAGATCTCCGGCGGTGTCACCGCCGCAAAGGGATTCACCGCCTCTGGGATTCACTGTGGCGTGAAGAATAGAAACCGCGCAAAAAAAGACCTGGCGCTCATCGTCTCCGAGCAGGATTGTGCGGCGGCAGGCGTCTACACCCGCAACCGGGTAAAAGCC
>JAQWCP010000352.1 GCA_028705905.1 Oscillospiraceae bacterium | reverse complement strand
AGCTTTGCGCAGGCGGGCCTGCTGTATGAGGACGCAGAATATCACAACGCCGTGTTCATCGGGAAGGATGAACACGGCGTTATTTGTCACGCGCATAAGCGCAGCGTCAATTCTGAAGGAAAAGCATTTCGCATTAATGTGGAGGGCAGCGATCCCCGGTACAGCTTTCACTGGGCGGGAACCTCTGACCGGCTCTATGTGTTTGAAGCGCCCATTGACCTCATGTCCTTTGTTGCTCTCTACCCGGAGGACTGGCGCGCACACAACTACGTTGCTCTCTGCGGCACATCGGAACATGCCATGCTCTGGATGTTGGAGCAGAATCCGCAGCTTCAAAAGGTCGCGCTGTGTCTGGACAGCGACAATGCCGGACAGAAGGCCGTGGAGCGCCTGACCGGTATTTTGAGTGAACACGGCTATGCCGACGTCACGCCCATGCTGCCGGAGGACAAGGACTGGAACGACGAGCTGGTGGCGCGGCGAGATAATGCGGTTGGAGAGATGGGCCCAATGCAGATGCGTTGATTGATGATCGAAATGTAATTGCCTATCAGGGTGTAGCAAGTTCGAAATAGTGCAAAACTGCGAAGTATGTCATCTCGACAAACGGGAAGTTGTCTTTTCAAATAACATGATCACATTTTTTGCATTGAATCATCGTATCCTCATTGCTTTCTTTATAAAAAATCCCCGACCATTTACAGACGCTCTGCAATATGGGTACAACCGATTTACCCTTGTCAGAAAGCGAATACTCCACTTTCGGGGGGATTTCATCATAGGATTTACGAATTACAATGTCATTCGCCATAAGGTCTTTCAGCGTTGAGGCAAGGACAGCGTCTGTGATGTTTCCCATTTCCGTTCGAAGCTCACTGTACCGCAGCACTTTCTTATTATCAAGAACGCATATGATGCGTGAATTCCATTTTCCTCCGAATATTTCAAGTCCGTATTCAAGCGGACAGCGAATGTCAGGTTCAAGTTTTTTCTTATACATGGTTTGCCTCCTGCAATTGATGAACACCATTATACCATACAACTATCAAAATACAAGTGACTATTCAATTTATAAGTGACTAATAAACTTGCTTATATCTTTTTTTGCAAACGCTACAACGATATAATATAGCCAAGCTCAGATGAGCTGAATAAACTATTCGGAGGCCATAGATATGAAAGTATCTGCTTATCTTGAAATCACAATGAAAATTGACGCGGCAAACCGTCCTGCAGCAGCCAAGGTTTACACCGACTATCGCGGTCCGTTTCTTAAAACGATCCCCGGTGCGCTGACAAAGGATCTTTTGATACGTGACGAGGATGTCCAAGTTCTGCATGGCTTTGACAGTGTAGAACATGCGAAGGCATACCTTACGAGCGAATTGTTCCAGAACGATGTGTTCGTTGGCCTGAAGCCGACATGGAGCGCAGATCCGGACGTAAGAATATATACAGTCGCTTAAGTAATACACTTACGAAAAAGCCGTATTCTTATAGAAGAATGCGGCCTTTTTCACGTCAAATTCCGATTTATCTGGCTACTTGCTGCTTCGCCTTAGACGCCAATTACGCCCAAGCGCAAGAAGGCGGAGTGAGTTTCTCCTTAGGCATGTGTTATTGGTCAATCCATTCTTGCGGCGAAAGAAATGCTGCTTGGATTCCATTGAACAAGGTGGAAGTATGATACCCATCAGCAACAGCGTGCTGTGCCATAACAGATAATGGCATCTGTGTGCGCCCATTCTGCTCAAAAAACTTTCCGGCTTCAATAACGGGAAAATAGCAGTCGCTTTGTTGATAAGGCACTGGCGAATAGTGAGTAAAACTAACCCACGGCAGCATACCCACCATGCAAAGATTGGGGGGCGGCGCAATAGGCTTTGCACTGGGTCCGTGATTTTCGGCATAGAGCGTGCGGTCGTTTAGATACTGTGCCAGAAATGAGATGAAAGAGGGAGAATACTCTGTCCACATATTAGAAATGGTCTTGTCGTTGTCATGGAATACCGCATAGGACGGATGCAAAACATCAAAGGTGCCAAGTTGGTTATCCAATGTGGAGATTCGCATTTCCGGCTGCGCTGACAGTTGCCGACTTACCACATATAGATAGGCGGCCATAAACGGGATGCCTCGTTCTTTGGCTGCGTTGCGTGTTTCGGTAATATCAATTTCGACGGTAAGAGAGTACCCTGTCGGAAGCATCTTGGTAAAGTAATAGAAATATTGCCGTCTTTCCCATGTTTCAAAATTGATTGGATGAAAGGTTGTGTTTAGTTCCTGCATGATTTCCATCTCCTCGACTATTTGATGCTAAAAGTATAGCCTGGGGAGAAAAGAATTACAATCAACGAACCGTAGAGTGCTTCTTGAAACAACCTCTTTGAATAAATTCTGATTAGTTTAACCGCTGCATACTCCGTCCCAGATGCCAACAGCGTGGCAATAGAACCCAATATATTTCTATAATTTACTATACCATCCCAACATTAGAATCGCAAGAAAGGAGTCCCCCATGCAAGAAAAAGTAACCATTCTGATCGCCGCGGCCGCCGTGATGTTTTTCGTCATCGGCGGCCTTTCTCTTTTGGCGCACTATTACACCCTGAACGGAATCAAGAG
>JAQWCP010000351.1 GCA_028705905.1 Oscillospiraceae bacterium | reverse complement strand
AATAAATTCGCAAGGCGTGAAATTTTTGTCAATGGTGGCGTTTGTTCCTGGCTTTGGCGCTGTTTTTCGCAGAAAGGCCCAACTTGCGCCGGACAATATATACCACAAAAAGAACGATCAGGATGACGATCAAGAGCTTGATAAAAGGATTTTCAAAAAAGTTTCGGACAAGATCCCAGAAAAAGAGCCATTGGGAACGGGATACGCTGCTAACGGCAACTAAATTGAGGGTGCCATAGTCTTTTCCTTGATAGGAGAGGGTAATGGTGCCCAAAACTTGTCCTTCTGTTACTGGGGCGTCAATGGGATCGGCGTTCACAACGATCTTTTGTTCAAATTCGGACGGGTCGATGCTTTTGAACAAAGTGGCTTCCAAGGTTCCTTCTGGCTTTAATACCAAATAATCTGTTTCTTTAGAAAGTCGTACGGTCAGTTCTCTGACCGGCGTAGCAGGGTCAATTAACGTTTTCCTTCGGAAATAATCCAGCCCCCATTTGAGCAGGCGGCGGGATTCTTTGAACGAGTTACGCACAATGGTTCCATCTTCCAGTTTGATATTTTCCGCCCCCAGCACCACGCTGATGACGGTTCGTCCACCTTGTGTGGCGGAGGCGGCGAGACAGTAGCCTGCCTGGCCGGTGGAGCCAGTTTTGATGCCGGTGGCACAGGAATAATAATATCCGCCCACCCGTTGGTTGGAGATCAGGAAGTTTGTGGTATGTAACACTCGCTCTTCTGACAAGTTGGTGGCGGGGATGGTATATGACTTGGTGCTGCAAATGGTTTGGAACAAGGGATGCTTTATAGCAGCCTGGCATATGAGAAAGATGTCATATGCCGTTGTATAATGCTCGGTGCTGGGCAGCCCGTGGGCGTTGACAAAATGGGTGTTTTCACAGCCCAGCTCTTTGGCTCGTTGGTTCATGTGATCGTGGAAGGCGGAGATAGAACCATCCACCGCTTCTGCCAAAATATTGCAGGTTTCGTTGGCAGAGGAGATGAGCATGCAGTAGAGCAGGTTTTCCACTGTCATCTCTTCCCCGGGCTGGATATTTTGGGTGCTGCCGTCAAATGCCAGGTCGCTTGTGATGGCCGATGACCCAGAGACAGTTTGATCCAGAGAGAGCTTGCCATCTTCCACAGCTTCCAGCACAATTAGAGCTGTCATTACCTTCGTAATACTGGCAGGATACATTTTGTCATGAGCGTTCTGCTCAAATAGAATCTCTGGTGTTTCTCGGCTAATATCTACTAAAATGGCTGCCTTTGCCTGAATTTCCATCTCCTCGGGCGATACATCGTCTGGCTGGGGTGTGGGTGTGGGCGATGGACTGGCATTGGGGTCTTCAGACGCCGAAGGTGAAACGGTGGGCGAAGCGGAGGATGAAACGGACGGGGAAGCAGACGATGAAACGGGTGGGGAAGCAGACGGTGAAACGGGTGGGGAAGCAGACGGTGAAACGGGTGGGGAAGCAGACGGGGAAACGCTCGTTTCGCCGCCGGAGGGTGATGGGGAGGGGGCAATGGAAGGCGAAACGCCCCACACAGACAGGGGCGCAGAAAGGGACAAGGCCAAAAGCAGCAAAACGGCGCAAATTCGTTTTTTCATATGTTTCATATCCATCTCCTGTGTGCTATGATATAATATATTTGTTCATTATAACAAATCCTGTTTTTTCATGCAACCATCAGGAGGAATTCTATGAAATTGTCACCATTGGAGCGGATCGTCATGGGGGTTGCGGCGGCTTTGGTTTTTGGTACTGCCGTTGTTCTTTGCTTGGGCAACAGGCCGGTTTCCGTCGTCGTGGTCACAGAGTCGGAAAGACCCAGCGGACGTGTTGTGGCGTCTGAAGGAAAGAAGTTGCCTGGGGATGCCGGGGGGCTATTCCAGTTGCCTGAGGAGACAACGTCCGCCGCAGAAACGGGAGCGCAGTTTTCTCGGGCACCAGAAGGATCGGAGCCCTTGATCTCCAGCCCGGCAGAGTCAGGGGTGGTTCCGACGGAAGAGAAGATGAATTTAAATACGGTTACGGAGAAAGAGCTGGATCAGTTGCCCGGAATTGGAGAAAAACGGGCGGCGGCCATTGTCGCCTATCGGGAGGAACACGGTCCGTTTACCCGTATTGAACAGATCATGAGAGTGTCTGGCATTGGGTCGGGGATTTTCAATCAGATCAAACCGTATATTACCGTAGAATGACGGCTGACAAAGGAGAGATAGCGTGAGAATTTTAGTGGTGGATGACGAACGAGTGATTGTAAAGGGCATTAAATTCAATCTGGAAAACGAAGGATACGAAGTGGAGACTGGGTATGACGGAGAACAGGCGGTTGCTCTGGCGAAAATCGGCCAGTTTGATCTGATTATCTTGGATTTGATGATGCCGAAGATTGATGGGCTGCAGGCATGTATGCGCATTCGGGAATTTTCCAACGTACCCATTATCATGCTCACCGCTCGGGATGAGGATACGGACAAGGTGATCGGCTTTGAGTGCGGGGCAGATGACTATGTGACAAAGCCATTTAATATTTTGGAGTTGAAGGCCCGCATCCGCGCCATGTTGCGCCGGGCTGGCGGTGGCGCAAAAGAGGCGGACAGCCGCCTTTCTCTGGGCGCCATCACA
>JAQWCP010000350.1 GCA_028705905.1 Oscillospiraceae bacterium | reverse complement strand
CACAGTAGCGGCAATCAGTATCATGTTGCCCTCTCCAAAGGCAGTGCAACTGACAGCAAAAATCTTTCCATGACGATAAACGAAACCCCTGACCCGGATATTGCCATAGTGAACACGGCAAAGTCAGCAGCAGAGGGTGCCGCCTACGACAACATGACCCAATCAGTGGCGACCAGCGAAACAATTATTTCGGACGCACTAAAAGTCACAGCAGAAGCGGCGGTAAACAATCCCGCTGTTTCTGTCACCATCAACAAGGTGGACTATACTACACCTACAGCAGGCAGCGCAGGCTCTTCAAGCGGAACAAACGGCAGTTATGTTTTTACGGTTACCGTGTCGAAAGGCACTCAGAGCCAGACCACTGCGCAGAAAACCATCACGATTACCGCTACAGCTTTTACCGGAATCACGAATGAAGAAGCCGTGGCAGCAGCAAAAACCGCTCTCGTTGACGGTTCTGTAAATGTGGGCTTCGGTGCAACGCAAGCTCAGAAAACAGCAGCGGTGCAAAGCTATGTCAATGATTTGCTGACCAGTGATGCGGCTGGAGTTACGGCAACTGTCACGCACAGCAGCGGCAATCAGTATCATGTTGCCCTCTCCAAAGGCAATGCAAGCGACAGTAAAGGCCTTTCTATGATAGTGCATGAAGCGTCAGCTCCTGTAACGGTGAATTTGGTAAGCATAAAGACTGCAATGTCAAAAACTATTTATACTGAGGGTGAGGCACTTAATCTCTCCGGTCTTGTGGTAGCTTTACACAAGAGTAACGGGGGCATAGAGAATGTGGCGTTTGCTGATTTTGTATCCAAAGGAATCTTGGTTAGCCCGGCAAACGGGGACTTACTTGCAACAAGTCATACTAAAATAACCATTACCCATGTGCTTTCCGGAAAATCGGTTGATTATGCAATCACTGTAAAGTCCGGTTCAGATGGAAATGGCGGCGGTTCCAGTTCGGGAGGCGGTTCGTCCTCCGGCGGCAGCACGACTACACCGGCCACAACCACACCCGGAAAGACCCCGAACCAGCCGGTAACGGCGGTGGCTCCTGTCACAGCGACCGCTGGCCAGAACGGTGCGGCAAGCGCCTCCATCCCTGAGAAATCCGTGACAGATGCCATTGCAAAAGCACAGGCTGACGCGAAGGCACAGGGAAAAACCGCAAACGGCACCACCGTTGCGCTGAATGTCACCATGCCAAAGGGTGCAACTGCCCTGACAGCAACCCTGACGAAACAATCCCTTGACAGCCTTGTGAGCGCAGGGGGCACCAGCCTTGAGCTGAATGGTTCCCCTGTGACTGTATCCTTTGATACCAAGGCGCTGGCGGAAATCCAAAATCAGAGCAGCGGCAACATCAGCATTACCATCGTACCCAATGCCAAGCTATCCGCTTCGGCCAAGACCATGATCGGCACACGTCCGGTCTATGACCTGACAGTGAACTATACTAAGGACGGCAAGAACGCAACGGTTAGCAGCTTCGGCGGCGGTACGGCTACGGTTTCCGTGCCTTACACTCCCTCCAAGGGAGAAGCAATCGGCGGCCTGTATGCGGTGTATGTGGACGCAAAGGGCAATGCAACTCGCATCGCAGGCTCTGCATATGATGCGAACAGCGGCTGTGTGATGTTCACCACTACCCACTTCTCCCTGTACGGTATCGGCTACACCGCGCCAAGTGCGAAGTTTGTGGATATTACAACCCATTGGGGCAAGGAATCCATTGATTATGTGATCGGCAGAGGGCTGCTCTCCGGCACTGCAGAAACCACCTTTGCACCCGACACCGCCATGACCCGTGGAATGCTGGTAACAGCGCTCGGCAGACTGGCAAATGTGGACACCAAGGCATACACTACCAACAGCTTCACGGATGTGGCCCTCGGCAGCGCCTTCCAGCCCTATATTGAATGGGCATACAAAACAGGCATTATTCAGGGCATTGGCAACGGACAATTTGCTCCCGACCGTGCCGTGACCCGAGAGGAAATTGCGGTAATCTTTGCAAACTTCGCCAAGGCTACCGGCTACAAGCTGCCTGTCACTCGTACCGCCGCAACCTACGCGGACGCTTCCAGCATCGGAAGCACCTACAAAACGGCGGTAACTGCCATGCAGCAGGCGGGCATCATGATGGGCGGCACAGGCAACAAGTTTAATCCCAAGTCCAGCGCTACTCGTGCCGAGGTTAGTGCCATGCTCCACCGCTATATCAAGCTGACCATTGACCCCGCCACCGCGCAGGGCTGGGCGAAAAACGACGCCGGACAGTACCTGTACTACAAAAACGGTACTGCTTTACCCGGCACACAGACCATCGACGACGTGAAGTATTTCTTCAACGCTGATGGTACCCTGAAAACCGGATGGGTCAAGGATGATGCCGGAAACTGGCGTTTCTACTCCGGCAATACCATGCTGGTAGGCTTTTGGGATTTAGGCGCAAACGGCAACAACAAAACCTACTACTTCAACAAGGACGGCAGCATGGTTGCCGGGAAATGGCTGGAGATCGACGGCAAATGGTATTACTTCAATGCCGACGGTTCCCTTGCCAGAAGCACCAAAATCGATGATTATGAGGTCGATGCAAACGGAGTAAGAAAGACAAAATAAAAAAACA
>JAQWCP010000027.1 GCA_028705905.1 Oscillospiraceae bacterium | reverse complement strand
TGGGAGATGCGGAAAAATGAAAAAGCGGATATTGCTTCTCGTCTCTGCCCTCTCGATGTTTTGCTCCGCCTGCACAGGAAGCAACTTGCCAGCCGGCAGCTCTCCCATCGTAGATGCTTCCACTCCGGCTTACCAAAAGATTACCGCAGAAGAAGCAAAAGCCATCATGGAGGGAAACAATCCGTTCATCCTGCTTGATGTGAGAACCGAGGAAGAATTCCGGGAAAATCGAATTGAGGGGGCCGTCTTGATCCCCGATTATACACTGGCCGACCGGGCGGCCAGCGAACTGCCGGATCAGGATGTCCTGATCTTGGTGTACTGCCGCAGTGGGCGCAGAAGTGCAGCCGCCGCCAAGAAGCTGGTTGATATGGGATACACAAATGTCTATGATTTTGGCGGCATCATTGACTGGCCTTATGAAACCGTCAACGGATAAAGGAGAGATTGTAGATGAAAATGATTGTCAACAAAGATAAGTGTCCGCAAGACCACAAATGTCCTGCCATGCGGGTTTGCCCCAAAGGCGCGATTGCGCAAAAGGATATTTACTCTCTGCCGGAGATCGACGAAACCCTATGCATCCTCTGCGGAAAATGTATGAAATTTTGCCCCAAAGGCGCATTTGAAACAATTTCTTAATGTTTGAAGCCATATAACAGGAGATCCGGCCGCCCGAATGGGCGGCCGGATCTCCTGCGTTCATAACCTTTTCGATCTTGTCATCATCAAAACCGGCTATCCTGTTTTGGGCACCCCAAATAGGATCCAATGTATCTGCTGACATGTCCAAAGGGCCACTGTTTCCATTGCAAGCAGACCACCAATATGGGCATCAGTCAGAGATGAAATTGGTTTGTATTCTCAGCTCGTACTTTGGAGCGGAAACCCCGCTCTTTTTCCCGGCCTCAATGCACTTTAAAAGCCAAGCCATATTCTCTCCCAGTGTTCGCATCGTTTGCAGCCCTTCTTCGTCCTTCCGTACATCCTCCGGCGTAAAACCATGAACCTGATTCCAATACTGAGAGGATACAATCGGCATGTTGCTGATGGTGAAATACTTGTTCAGGCGATCAAACGCCGCACTGGCGCCGCCCCGCCGACACGAAACAACAGACGCGCCCAATTTCCCTGCCATTCGACCTTCACTGCAAAAAAACAGACGATCGAGAAATGCAGTCAACTGTCCGCTGGGGCCAGCATAATAAACGGGAGACCCTACTACAATGGCGTCAAATTCTTCCAGCCGCTCTAATATCATGTTAACCTGGTCATGAAAGACGCACTTTCCTGTCTCAGCACATGCCCCGCAAGCAATGCAGCCCGGAATCGGCTTTTTCCCCAAATACAACAATTCTGTTTCAATTTGATGGCTCTGCAATATGCGTGCCACCTCATGCAGCGCTGTAAATGTACAGCCCTGCTCATTGGGACTTCCGTTAATCAATAACGCTTTCATCGTTTCCCTCCTACAGAAAATTGTTCTGTTTTATCGTGGGACGTTGCCTGTTCTGTCTACTCTTAAAATGCATGGGCCAGTTTCGCTGCCTGCCCACATCCATCCGTGTTTTGGATGTCTCCTTCTTGATGAACACCTGGAATTAAAACGGTTCCCACCGGTTTCCAATTCAGCAGCGCTGCTGTTTTTTCAAAGGGAATCCGCACACCATCCAAGACAGATAAATCCTTCTCTTCACAACAGGCAATTAAAGCGCACTCTTTTCCTCCCACTTCCTTGCCAGCGACGCAAAAAGAGAATAATTTATCAATAACAGCTTTGATCTGTGCGGGCATGGTATACCAGTATACCGGCATTGTGAACACGATTGCATCTGCCGTTTCAATCACCGGTGCAATTTCGTTGAAATCATCATCAAAACTACACGCCTTTCCCGTCTGAAAGCAGGTTTCACAAGCACGGCATCCCCCCACCGTTTTCATCGCCGCATCGAATCGCGTGATGGTATGTCCTTTTGCTTCTGCCGCTTGGATGAATGCATCTGTCATAGCGAAACTGTTCCCTTTTTTGCGGGGACTACCTGTAATCACAACAATGTTCTTGCTCATATGGGTTCTTCCTTTCCTGATTGACACACATTTTCTCTGGTATGTTCATTATAACAAAAACGGATTAAAAAACAAGTGCATACTCGGATAGATGCAACAAATGTCACAATTTTCAGTAAAAACGGTATCCTTGCATCTCTTTGGTAGCCGGTGACATAAAACCAAACTGCACCAGGCTGAAAAAGCAATCGCCGGCCGCTTGTAGCGGTCGGCGATCCAATTTCACTTTATTTGCTCTGTTTCCATATCTTAAGATCCACGGCAAAGCTGTTCCCATACTTTCCACATGTGTTCCATACGTTTGGTGAAAATTTTGCGCTGCGTTGTCAAAAATGTGGCTTTATATGTAATGTTTTCATTCTCTTGTATATGACATTTGGCGCGTTCCTGAAGCAATTCCACGGGACATCCTATTTTTTTCATCCACTCTATGAGCTCTGCCCAATGGCGTTTTTCTTCCTCGCATCGCAGGGATTTCTCGCCTGCATCAAACTCCAAAGAGCCTTGATCCCACCACTGTGTCATTTCCACTTGATCCGCAAAAAGGATATCCGTTCTTCTAACTTCCGTCATTTATTTACACCTCCCATGGGAACCAGTGTAGCATGGGTGATTTGCGAAATTCGTTCGTTTCGCTCGAATCCGTTAATTATTTACATAGAAAATAGAGTTTTTCTCTATGCTTCTCTCTCACTTTCTCTTGCTCTCCCTTGTTGACGCAGTTTTTGGAAACCGTTATACTGAAACAGAACACCAGACGCAAACAGAAGCCAGCCGGCCTATCCCAGGGAGAAGCCGGCCCTCTACACACTGGGAGGTACAAAGATGATTTTATATTTTAGCGGAACTGGAAACAGTCATTACGTGGCAAACCGCATTGCCTCTGCCACCCACGATTCCCTTTTTTCCATCTGTCAACAGATGAAAGATCATCAGCATGGCCCGATTTTTTCCAAAACACCCCTTGTTTTTGTCCTGCCCACATATGGCTGGCGTATCCCCCGCATGGTGGAGCAGTGGATTGAAGACACCTCCTTCGAGGGAAACCTCAGCGCGTACTTCATCCTCACCTGTGGTACCGGGACTGGAAATGCCGTTGGGTATTGCGCCTCGCTTTGCCGGAAAAAGGGGTTTTCCTTTATGGGACTTTCCTCCATCATCATGCCGGAAAATTATATTGCCATGTTTCCCGTACCGGACGCAAAACAGGCCGCTGCGATTATCCAGGCAGCAGAACCGCACATTTCCTCTTCCGCGGAACGGATCCACAGGCAAGAGCCGTTGCCCAAAGAACCCATTTCTCTGATTGGCCGGCTGGAAAGCGCGGTGGCGAACCCGGTTCTCTATGCCTGTTTCATCCGTGCCAAAGGATTTTATGCCACTGACGCCTGCGTGGGGTGTGGTCAATGCGAAGTCCTCTGCCCCACCAACAACATCACTCTTTTGGATGGGACTCCCCAATGGGCCAACCACTGCATCCATTGCATGGCCTGCATTTGCCGCTGCCCCCAGGAGGCCATTGAATACAAAAAGAGATCCCTTGGAAAACCACGCTATTTCCTCAATCCATAATAATAAACCAGGCCGGATTTCTAGGAATCCGGCCTGTTTTAGAATCCTATATGGCAGATCTATCCCGTTTTACCTATATCCTTCCCTCAAAAAAGTTAACTGCAAGCTGCATCACTTGTTCCGGCGCACCGGGAATGGACAAACGGTGATCGCCGCCCGGCACAATGGTTAACGGTATGTCAAACTGCAATGCAAACCGCTCTGCATGTTCGATTAAAATGGTTTCATCGCGTTCCCCGTGAATCATGCACAATTCTGTATTTTGGGGTTGACTGCATTGAAACAGATCGTGGCTGGCAAGATCTTTCAAAAAATCTGTCGTCAGTTTGATGGGCCGGGTATACCCGTCTAACAGGAGAAATCCGTTTTTCTGGAGCTGCGCCTGCTCCTCCTCTGTGGGATGTGTGAAAAGCTCTGGCATATTTACAGCGGCAGAACGGAAGAAAGATTTCACCCCGGTTCCATTTCCGGCAGCCAGATACTGAAAATTGATATAGGCGCCAAAACTGGAAGAAAAATAAACTATCTTTGCCTTTGGTGCCAGCGCGATTGCCCGTTGTTCCGCTGCAGCCAGATCCTGGATGCAGGTTTCAATCCGCAGTCTCTCCCCACCCACAGGGCTATCCCCGTGCGCCGGAAAATCAAATGCAAAGACGCCAATGCCCCGTTTTGGCAAAGACTGCAGCAACATTTGTGCGGTTGAACTTTCTTTACTGCTGCCAAATCCATGACTGACAATGCAAACCATCTCTTCTTGGCCGTCAATTGTATAAAGGCAGGGAATGTCATATCCATTTGCCCCTAGAATGATTTCGCGTACCATAGCCTATCTCCTCTCTTGACCCGCAGTTTCTTTTATTATACCCTCCTTTCCGGTTCTCTTCAATGGGTTTCCCCTCCTCTTGCCCCGTTTTTCTTTGTTCTCTTTTGGATCATTTCTTCTCATGAAACTCTTTTTGGATAGATGTCAATATGGTATGCTAAGAGAAAGGAGATGAGCAAGATGAATCTAAAATTTCAATTGCCACTACTGGCGGTGGAGGATATTTCCGTTTCCAAACAATTTTACCAGCAGCTGTTCGACCAAGAAGTTTCTTTGGATCTGGGGCGAAACGTCACATTTTCCGGGGGATTTGCCATCCAGCAGGATTTTGCATGGCTTGTAGAAGTCCCCCCTGCATCTGTCCTCTCAAGATCTCATAACATGGAGCTTTATTTTGAAGTGGATGATTTCGATGCGTTTCTCGAACGGCTGGAACAATTTAAAGTAACTTACGTGCATCCCCCCAAGCAACACGATTGGATGCAGCGGGTTGTGCGTATTTATGACCCCGACCTCCATATGATTGAAATTGGAGAGAGTATGGAGATCATCGCCTGCCGGTTTTTAAAAGAAGGGAAGTCGCCAGAAGAAGTGGCCACACTGATTCAACATCCATTGTCTTTTGTTTTGGCTTGTCAAAATAAGCTTTTTGATTCAGCAACACGGAGGCCGAACGATGACAGAATCTGAAAAAATGCAATGTGCCCATCAATTTTTGCGTCATTCTGTGATATACTATGTAGAATCTTGTCAAGAAAGGAGCGGGCACCCTTCATGAAACCGGAACCAAAACAACATTCTCAACTGTTAAAACGCGGTCTTATCATTGCAATTGTTTTACTCGTGGTTGTATTGGTCTGCGAATTATTGCTGACCAATTTCAATACGCTCTTCGGCCCAAAGTATTATACAGCGCAAGACTTTGGCATCCAGACATTAAAAAGCCCTTATGACAAGGACGAAGACGGGATTGACGATTATCGGGATATGATGTTTGGCGCACGGGCCTATGTCAACAAACGCCCAAAGTATAAAAATACATATGAGTCCGGTGGGTATCCGCCAGAAGGAATCGGTGTTTGCACCGATGTCATCTGGAGTGCCTTTCAGGCAGCAGGGTATGACCTGAAGGCGCTGGTGGATGCCGATATCTCTGCGCATTTAGACGCTTATTCCACCATACAAATGCCAGATCCGAACATTGACTTCCGCCGCGTCAAAAACCTGAACATTTTTTTTCAGCGGTATGCAGAGATCCTCACCACAGACGTTTCCGACCTTGCCGCCTGGCAGCCCGGGGATATCGTCCTGTATGCAGGACACATCGCCATCCTATCTGACCGGCGGAACAAAGAAGGCCTTCCGTATATCATTCACCATGCCGGGCAGCCAATCTATGAAGAGGATGCCCTCACCCGGGATCCGATTCTTGCCCATTATCGGTGGACACCCCACACACCATAAGTCATAAGTCATAGCTCCACCACTCTCATCTTAGCAGGGCACGCTTTTCACAGCGTTACCCGATGCTATGCCGCACTGCAATTGCACGCACCCATAAACGGGCAGTCTATTTGCATAAAAAGAAGGCGCAACGGGAATCCGTTGCGCCTCTCATTTTTGCTCTGTTATTTTCTACTGAATGCGGGAGGTAAGAGATGGAGGGATCCTCCGACAAAGCCAAAAGCATCTCGTTCCATTGATACATACAAATCAGTCAGCAAACAATGCTGTGGATAAATAACGGTCGCCTGTATCCGGCAAAAGCGCAACAATGGTCTTTCCCTTGTTTTCTGGACGCTTGGCCAATTCTATGGCCGCCCAGAGCGCAGCACCCGAAGAAATACCCACTAAAACGCCTTCTTCCCGTGCCAGTTCCCGCCCTATTACAAAGGCATCTTCGTGATCCACCGCAATAATTTCATCATAAATTTTGGTATTCAGCACCTTTGGTACAAACCCCGCACCAATCCCTTGAATCTTGTGCGCTCCGCTTTTCCCACCGGATAAAACAGGGGATTCTTTCGGCTCTACGGCAATGATCCGGATCTTCGGATTCTGCACCTTCAAATATTCTCCCACCCCTGTCACCGTCCCGCCGGTACCCACACCTGCCACAAAGAGATCTACCTTCCCATCTGTTTGTTTCCAAATTTCAGGGCCTGTCGTCTGCCTGTGGGCTTCCGGATTGGCCGGATTTTCAAACTGACCTGGGATCCACGCACCTGGAATTTCTTTTGAGAGAGCCTCTGCCTTTTCGATGGCGCCTTTCATGCCCAAAGAACCTTCGGTCAAAATCAGTTCCGCACCATACGCCTTCAAAAGCACCCTTCGCTCGCTGCTCATCGTCTCCGGCATGGTCAAAACCACCCGATACCCCTTTGATGCAGCGATGGCGGCAAGGCCGATCCCCGTATTCCCACTGGTTGGCTCAATGATGACGGAACCAGGATGCAAAACACCGTTTGCCTCTGCATCTTCAATCATTTGTTTGGCCACTCTGTCTTTTACGCTGCCCGCCGGATTCAAATACTCCAATTTAACCAAGACGCGCGCATTTAACCCGTACTTCTTTTCCATGTTGTCCACTTCAAGCATGGGGGTATTCCCCACCAATTCAGCAAATGAATGGTAAATCTGTCCCATCGTTATTCTCCCCTTTCGACTCAATATCAGTCCATCAAATAATTCCTATATATTTAGTATGATTATGACAGCTTTTTCGAATTTTGTCAAGGAGAACAACCCTCCGCCGGTGCAAGCCCACCGCCTTTTTGTGGGCCGGGGCCAGCCGGACATCCTATCTCTTCTGCCATTTTTGCTGCAGCTCCCCATAAGACACGCGCTGTCCCAAAGAGTCCGCTTGTTTGACTGCGTTGATGATCGCACACCGAACCGCTTCCGCAGCCAAAATACCCACTGCATCAAAGCTTGTCCCAACCTCACCGGTACACATGGCAAAAATGGTGTCTCCATCAAACACAGAATGGGCTGGATGCACTGCTCGGGCAATTCCATTGTGTCCCACCATAGCCAGCTTTGTGGCCTGCGCTTTTTGTATGTCTGCATTGGAAAGAATGCAGCCAATGATGGTATTGCCGCTGAACAAATCCTTGGCATTGTGATAGGATTCTAAAATGACACGCTGAGAATCTGCCATGGAAACACCATCATCCGCCAAGGCCCCCGCAATGATCTCTCCCGTTTGGCTGTCAACAACATCCCCCACGCAATTGACCGCCATCACAGCACCAACCATCAAGTCTCCCTGTCGAAATGCTGCCGTTCCCAGTCCGCCTTTCATAGCAAAGGCCCTGCCGCGGGATTTCCCAATGGTAGCCCCTGTCCCGGCCCCAACGCTCCCCTCTGTCCATTGGCCACAGTATGCCTGCCTGCACGCCTCGTACCCCATGGCAGAATCCGGCCGCACATCAGCACGTCCGCATTTGAGATCAAACAAAATGGCAGAGCATACATTGGGAACGACGGTTACCCCCACGTCGCGTCCAATCTTCCGCTCTTCCAAAAAACGCATCACGCCGCCCGCTGCATCCAGACCAAACGAACTTCCACCGGCCAACACTACCCCATGGGTTTGGGCACGGTTGTTCACGGGATGTAGGGCATCCGTATCCCGCGTCCCTGGCGAGCCGCCCCGTACATCAACACCGCAGATTGCCCCCGATTCACATAGAATCACTGTGCAGCCTGTAGCAGCCTCCAGATTTTGTGCGTTTCCCATGCGAAATCCGGGAATTTCTTGTATTGTGATTTCCTCCATTTTCTCTGCTCCTTGTTTTGTAATGTCCTTCTTTGGTTTACACCGGGTCGATCATCAACCGCACGACGATTTCCGCCGCGCGCACCAATTCATCCAAATTGGACCGTTCTTTGACGCTATGGCAGTCTTCCATGCCGCAAGCCAATACAACACCGCACAACCCCCGTTGTACAAAATGATTGTTGTCGCTCCCGCCGAATGTTTGGATCAGCTGAAACGGAATGCCGCACGCTTTGCACGCGCGTTCCGCCCGGGAGACCACAGCAGCGCCCTTCGGTATCTCATAGGCAATGCAACCAAATCGATGAGAAAATGAAACCGTCACACCAAAGGCCTCTCCCGCTTCTTCAAAACACGTTTGAATTGCATTGTACTTCTCCAGCGCGCTCTCATGCTGATAACTTCGAATTTCCCCATGTACGATGCAAGTATCGGAAACAATGTTTTGCGACGTCCCGCCCTGTATCATTCCAATATTCACAGTAAGTTCCGTTCCCACATGTCCTTGTTTGGTGGAAGAAATGGCACGTGCCGCCGCGGCAATGGCATTTGCGCCCGTTTCCGGCGCAAATCCAGCATGGGCAGCTCTCCCTTTGAATGCAGCTGTAAACGCCAAAATGGTAGGCGCACGATAAGCACAGCTCCCAACGGGGCCAGACAGGTCCAGCACATATGCCTCCTTGGCGTGTAACATACCATAATCAAAGCACAAAGCGCCTCCGCTGTAAATTTCCTCTGCAACCAGGAACAAAAGCTCAACTTCTCGGTGTAAAAGTCCACGCTCCATCACAGTCTGCAACGCCTCTAAAATAACTGCAACGCCGGCCAGATCATCGGCACCCAAAACTGCGTTCCCGCCGCCTTGAATGGTTCCATCCTGCAAGAGAATGGCTCGCTTTCCCTTTGATGGTTCTACGGTATCCAAATGGGCGGAAAACAGCAATGGAGCAGCGTTTGGCAACAGTCCATTCCAACGGCAATATAAATTTCCACTGGTCCCTCCCAATTGTTTCCCTGCATTGTCTTCTACCACAGGCAAGCCCAATGTGTTCAATCGCTTTTTGACAAATGCACCCATCTTTTTTTCTCCCAGCGACGGGCTATCAATGGCCACTAATTCTTGAAAGGTTTCATATAGGCGGTTGCGGTTGACCTTTCCCATGGAACGATCCCCTCCGGCAATTTATTTTGGATTGTTCCTTAGCATATCATAGAAATATCTTCTTGACCAGTTTCTTTTGCAAAAATCAGAGTCCAAGATACGAATGGAAAACGAACATCCTTTCCTTCAGATTGTGCTCACCTTTTTATCGATGTATCACGTCTTCTCGCTTCTATTACACCGCTCTTTTGATACCTATATAATGGTGTTTCAAATTTCGCACTCATCTCATTTCAGCACAAACGTCATTGGGGTTTCGCTCAAATTTAAAGCGAAACCCCAATTTCATTCGGATGCCATATGATGTTGTTATTTGGTTAAAATCATCTTCATGTCGCTGTATTCAAACACCAGCTTGCCATCTTCCAACTTAGCAGTCTGATCCTGATCATTTACTGTCAATGTGTAGCTGTCGGTTCCTTTTTCCCAAGTACCCTCTGCTGTTTGGCCCCCTGCAACTCCCGTAAATGTACCATCTTCTTTTATGTCGAAAGAAACGTCCAATTCAGAGGTGTCTGCTCCCTGCCCATACTGCTCTATAAACGTCTTGACATCAAGGACTGTGCCATTCACCTCCACGTTGGTCAAAGACCATTTGCCCACAATGGGATCTCCACCGCCGTTTCCACCGCAACCGGTCAAAAGCGTACCCATCATGAGAAGAATCGCCATTGCCAATGCCACCGGCTTCCATGTTTTTTTCATTCAAATGTCTCCTTTTCATTTTCATTTCAGCTATCAATTCAGATATTCTTACCCAAGGGTAATGATATTCTGTATTGCTGACAAACCGCTCTCTCCTCTGATTGTGTGAGGAGACACTATATACTCTATCATAACATGGAACAAGTCATGTTTCAATCAATAAAATGATGAATCACCGCAAAAACCAACTATTTTTACCTGGTGCAACTGGTTAGCCCTGCGCATCTTGGTCATCAAACGGGTCTCCGCACTCCGGACAAAATTTAGGGAGATTTTCGTTGTCGTCCGGCTCCCATCCACATTTATCGCATCGGTACCCCTTGGCGCCAGCCGGTTTTGGTTTGCCACATTCCGAGCAGAATTTTCCCTTGTTTACAGCGCCGCAAACGCAAACCCAACCATCAATTGAAGGCTGCGGTTTTGGCTGCCCGCATTCGGAACAAAATTTACCCTGTTGGTTTTTTGCCCCGCAGGTGCAGTCCCATGCGCTGCCAGAAGGCGCGGCCAAGACAGCCCCCTCTGCTTCCGGCGTGGGGTGGGATACTTCTGCTTTCTGGCCCATGGCAAATAGATCAGCCGGATTCATTCCGCCTGCCTGCCCTGCCATATTCATGCCGGCAAATGCCATCATGGGACCCGCCGCTTCATTTTTTGCAGCCTGTACCATCGCCTCTGCCTTGATCGGTCTGATGATCGTGACCGCTTTTATCGGAACATTATCAGCCGGGAGGCTGCTGATGGATTATTTTATGCCGGCCGAGCTGTTTTTCCTTGTTCTGGCAGGATGGATCCTGCTCCTTATCGG
>JAQWCP010000349.1 GCA_028705905.1 Oscillospiraceae bacterium | reverse complement strand
CCCACAATTGCCGTGACAGATTTCCGGGGGGTCAGCAACCCGCTGTTGCTAACAGAAAGCCCGATTTTTCGCCCGGCATCCAGCAACTGCAACAGTGGCCTTTGCAGCGCAAGCGGCAGATTGCCGTACCCCGGCGAATAGCGTCGGGTGAAAAACGGCGGCGGTCCGCCCAGCTCTTCCCGCAACGCCTGCTCGCCTGCTTCACACGCTGACTCCACCGCCGCACTGGCGCAGGCATCCAAAAAAAGTGCGCGGGTCATATCCGTCACCTGGGCGCTTCGAATGGCAAGTTCCACCTGGCTGCCGATGGTCACCGCCATCAGCGCACAGGACTGAGAATCGGCCAATAACGATGCAATGTCCGCACCTGGAAGAACCAAATCCGTACCCGCCAATCGCACTGGATCATGGTCTGCAAAAGAAAACACACGCAGAACCATACGTGGCCTTGCAAGTGCTTGTACCTTTCCACAACAATCGTCCAGCAACGTCTGCAACGGTTCTGCCAGTGCACCATCCCGATGCCCCGCATACCGCAACGCCTCCGCCTTATCGATTTCTATTTCCAGTGTTTTCACCCGGATTTCTCCTTTTTGAATAGAATTGATTTTAAGTATAGGGGTATTTGGGCAAAAAGTAAAGAGGGTTCCTTTTGAAAAAGTGAGAATGCACTTGCTTTTTTCATATGTATATGCTATAATTCCAAGACAGCAAGCTATTGTTCATCATTTGGTTTCGTCGTCACATCCAATTGAGTGGGGTTTCCCCACTCTTTTTGTTGGAGAATTTCGGACAGTCACCTAATGTTGAGTATTTACGCCACCAAATTAGAATGATATGTATTATGTATTACGTGATTTGCGCGGTTAACCGCTTTTCACCAAAGTCGTAAGGGAGGAATTTCTCCAAAATGAGCAAATTAACAGATCGAGTGGCAAAAGCCGCATCCCCAATTGCTGCCCAATGTGGCTGCACCATTTGGGATGTTGAGTATATCAAAGAGGCTGGCGCCTATTTCCTGCGTATTTATATTGACCATCCCGACGGGATTACCATCGATCAATGTGAATCCGTCAGCCGCGCGATGAGCGATTGGCTGGATGAAGCAGACCCGATTGCCGATAGCTATACACTGGAGGTTTCGTCACCAGGTGCCGATCGGATTTTAAAGCGTCCTTCTGATTTTGCTTTGTTTCTGGGGAGTGAGGTCAGTATACGGCTTTACCAGCCAAAAGACGGAAAAAAAGAATGGATTGGAACCTTAGCCGAATACCAGGATGGCGCAGTTCTGATTTCCGTTGAAGAGCGGCCCGTCCGATTTGAAAAAAATGAGATTGCGCAGGTTCGCCTGTATGTCGCATGGTAAAGGTAAAGGATTAGGAGTGGAAATTTGTCATGAATGCCGAATTTTTTTTCGCCATTGAACAATTGGAAAAGGAGAAAGGAATTCCAAAGGAATATATGTTGGACAAAATCACCCAAGCGCTTGTCACAGCATATCGCCAACTGGGTGACAGCACTGCCGATAATGTAGATGTACAAATAGATGAGGCCAAAAAGGCCATTCGTATGTATGTCAAAAAAGAGGTGGTGGAGGAAGTGGAATGCCCTTCCTGTCAAATTTCTTTGGAAGACGCACAGAAAGTATCTCCCCAATATCAGATGGGAGATATCGTCCAAACAGAATTTAAAACAGACAGCTTTGTCCGACGTGCTGCACAGACGGCGCGTCAAGTCATCATCCAAGGCATCCGAGAAGCAGAACGCGGCATTATTTACGACGAGTTTACCTCCAAAGAACACGAGGTGCTCACTGGCGTCGTCACTCGGATTGACCCCCGCACAGGAAACGCATCTCTTAAAATTGGCAGTGGAACCGAAACAACGGAAGCCATGCTTTCTGCCAGTGAGCAGGTTCGCGGCGAAACTCTGGCAGAGGGTATGCGCCTGAAGGTTTATGTCATTGAGGTGCGCAAATCTACGCGGGGTGCGCAGGTTCTTTTATCCCGCACCCACCCCGGCCTTGTCAAACGCCTGTTTGAGCTGGAGGTTCCGGAGTTATACGATGGGACAGTAGAGCTGAAAAGCATCGCGCGGGAGGCCGGTAGCCGCACCAAAATCGCCGTTGCCTCTACTGATGACGCAGTTGACCCCATTGGCGCCTGCGTTGGACCGAGAGGCAGCCGCGTCTCCAATGTCGTGCAGGAGCTGAGTGGCGAAAAAATTGATATCATCAAATACAGCGATGTTCCTGCTGCTTATGTGGGGTCTGCGCTGTCCCCGGCCGATGTCATTTCCGTCGATGTCAGCCCGGAAGGGAAAAGCTGCCGTGTGGTCGTCCCAGATGACCAGCTCAGTCTGGCAATTGGCAAGGAAGGGCAAAACGCCCGCCTGGCCGCCAAGCTGACGGGATATAAAATCGATATCAAACCGGTATCCAGCATGCAGGAACAACCAGAACCAGCGCTCAGCCTGCAAACAGAAGAACAAATAGAAGAACAAGTAGAAGAGCAAATAGAAGAAGCAGAATAGCATCCAGTGGAAAGAGGTGTCTTATGGCGCAAAAGAAAATCCCAATGCGGCAATGTATTGGCTGCCGTGAAATGAAGCCAAAACGGGAGTTGATCCGCGTGGTCA
>JAQWCP010000348.1 GCA_028705905.1 Oscillospiraceae bacterium | reverse complement strand
CCTCCGTCGCCGGACCGGCGGCCTTGGCGTGGTCTTGGGCCGGACTAGCCCCATTTGTCTGGTTGGGATCTTTTGTTTGCATGAATCGAAAATTCCTTTCTTTCGTTGCTACACAGGGGGATGGGAACAGGCCAAAAGCGACAAAATCCGCGCGGGCAGGTACACCCGGCGGCATGACAGCTTGCGTGAGCGGCGAATGCAGGAAACGCCTGCCCGGAAAGTACCAAAGAGGGATATGAAAAAAGAACCCCCCATAGGCGACCAGGGGAGACGGTGCCACTTCCTTCGCATGAAGATGAAATGGGGATCCACCTTCCTTTCAAAATCAAACGCCCAACAAAATGGAAGCAAGAAATGGGAAGGGGTGATCAACCAATCGATCTGGCTTGTGAAGAAACAGAGTCAAAAATGCGGCGCCGTCTCCCTTGATTACCGGAGGAAAGGGGGGAAACTTTGAATGATTCTTTTCTCTTTATATACTTATTTTCCCAGCTTGTCAAGGGAAGTTCCCTCCTTGTAACCTGGATGTCATTCTTTTTCCAAAACCGTTATTTTTCGTCTCTGTTTTGTTGAATTCATTCGGGCTGACGGGTGGAAAAGAAGCCGGTGGGGCGGGCGACCCGCCGTGCAACAAAAGCTGCTGCTTTGCGGCAGGATAGCGAAAAGAACATAGAAATTGCCGCCCCGTGCAAAACGAGGCGGCAATGGAAATATTCGGGCTGCCGCCAGCTAGGCGTGCCGCACCCCAAAGGGCTATTGCTGCAAGGTTACCCTCTACCAAAGCAGCACGAAACATCCGGCAGGCGGTTCTATCTCGCTTTTGTGCTTGTTTCTGTCATACTACCCAAACGTTGACAGAACGAAATAGATTAATTCGAAAGAGCATGGTGAGGAAGCTTTCGAAGGGCAACGGAGGATCGCTACCAGATCCTGATTATAACAGAAGGTTTTGGAAAAGGAAAGAGAAAAATGGGAATTTATTGAAGTTTGTGGAATTTTTTACCTTTTTAAGAGAAAAAGGGGAAATTTGGCTCGCTTTTTGTAGAAATGCACCAAATGCTTTGGCTTTGGTCAACCAGGCAAAGCATCCGAAACAGGAGCAAAAATGGCTAAAAACAGCAATTTAACAGATATCAAAAACGAGAGATCATAAGATTCGTGTACCCATTGCGCCACAAAAGTTTTGTGGTTTTTCCTTGGGATTTTATAAGATCAAATTTTGGACTAACACTTTGGGGTGCGTGGATGCTACAATGGGGTAGAACAAGAGAAGTGCTTGAGAGAGGGGGAGTGCCGCGCTGGACCAAACGAAAGCTCCAGAAGACAGCACAGCAGCGGATCTGTGACCCGAAAAAAGCTGGAATGTAAAATACAAGAATATTTTGCCCAAAAAGACGAAGTCAACGGACGGTATGGACCCCTGGACCTGGCGGCATTTTTAGGGGTGGACGGCGAGACATTTTATGGCTTCTTAGACGACCCAAGGCTCTCTTCTCTTGTGAAATGGGCAATCACGAAAATTGCCGGACAGTTGGAAACCGGTGTCAACTGGGATGCGTCCCGGGCGGTCTTTTTGCTGAAGCAGCGGGCCATCGCCGGGTATTCTGACCGGCCGGACGGCAAAGGAAATGCACCAGCTAGCATACGGGTCTACTTTGGCGACGCACAGGACGGCGAGGTGTTCTCCTGACGCTCCGCCCACACCGGGAGGTTTTGTGGGTGGGGAAGACGGGAGACCCGCCTCCTGTCGCCAGAGGAAGTGAAGGAAGGTTGCTGTGGGACGGCCCATAGCGAACCAAGTCTACGCGTTTCCCCGTACGCCCAATGCGGGGAGCGCGCAGGCGACCTAGCTCTCTCGGGAGAGCGCTTGTAATATCGATATACATATAAATATAGACAAATACGGAACGCCCCAAGAAAAGCTGGGCGCGTTGGAGCGAACCAGGCACCTGGATGAAGGCGCCGGTGAATGGAGCGGAGCATACGCGGGAAGTTTCCCCCTTGGACGACTGTATGCAGAAGGCAACCAGAAGAAATGAGAAGGGGAAGAAAAGACATAGATTTGCATGGGAAATATGAAGGAGTACCGGGAAGCACAAGTGTGCCATTCCGGTGCCGGGCCGGGAGGCCCCGGAGGGAAAGGAGACAGGAAAGATGAATGGTTTGACGATATGGCTGGCCGTGCCGGCGCTTTTGCTGGCGGGGGCGGGCTGTGCCCTGGGGGCGCTCCTCTGGAGCCGCGAGACGGCGAGAGAGAGACGGGATCCGCGGCTTCGGGGATTGGAAGACCGGACACGGCGGTTGGAACAGGAGCAGACCCAACTGGCCGGGCGGCTTTACGCCATGGAGGTAAAACAGGAAAATTTAACAGGGGAGGGGCTGCTGCCCGGCAACTTTTCTGACCAGGTGGAAAAGCTGCTGTGCTATCAGGCAAGGGGCAGGCGAACCCGGGACGAGGTGGGTGTTTAGCCACTCTGGATGAAAGACGAAAGGAACGGGATGCATGGAACAGATTCAGAACGAAAAAAAAGCGGACTTGCAGGAGATTTGGGCGCAATACCAGCGGGGGATCGACTACAACACCCGCATCGATTTATACGACACGGTGGAGGTGAACGAAAATTTCTTCATCGGCAAG
>JAQWCP010000347.1 GCA_028705905.1 Oscillospiraceae bacterium | reverse complement strand
TCCGGCATTATCCTTCGGACATCGACGCGCTTATGGACAGCAATATTGCCGGGACCCGTGGGGCAATCCAGCTTGCGCTGGATGCTGGCGTCCCCTTGCACCACATTTCTTCTCTCAGCATCTCAGGGGAATATCTTGTGGATGCCCCCGGCACATCTGTGGATTTCACGGAACAAGATTTTCACATTGGTCAAAATTGGCAGGAAAATACCTATGTCAAAAGCAAAATGCTGGCCGAGGCGGCCGTATATTCCGCCATGCAGCAGCAGGGACTCAAGGCCAAGGTTTACCGCCTCGGCCGGCTGGTTGGCCGCGCCTCAGACGGCGTGTTCCAAAAGGACCCCACAAACAACATGTCCTTCCTGTTCCTGCGGGCCATTCAGTCACTGGGCGGTCTGCCGGAAGAGCTGGCTTGCCTCTCCACTGACCTCACCCCGGTGGATTTTGCAGCGGATGCGGTGGTGGCGCTGCGCAACGCTTCCCTCACCGCGCTGCACATCATGAATCCCACGCCCCCCACTATGCAGGAGGTGTTTGCTCAGCTCATCCCCGATCTCCGCATTTTGGATGGCGCTCAGTTTGATGCACATTTGGGAAAAAAGCTCTCCCAGCCCGGGGCGGACAAGCTCTATTCCCTCCTGCTGGATTTCCTGAAGATGTACCGCATGCATTCTGTTACCATAACACCTGTGTGTGGGCAAACACGATCCGCTATGGAAGCCACCGGATTCTATTGTGCCATCCCACCGGCAGCCGCTTTGGTTTCCGGCATGTCCTCCAACGTATTTCTCGGTAATACCCCGAAAAAGGAGCCAAAATGATTTCCGATTTCTTCGCCATATTCGCCATCGTCGCACTGCTCTGCATTGTGGCCTTCGTGGTCTGGAGCATCAAAACCCAGCATCTCCGGCTGATCCACAAACTGTATATCTCCCTTTCTTTGTCTTATGGCATCTGGATTCTGGCGCTTTTCATCATGAAATTTGTCGATCCGGGGAATATCACGATACTTTTTGTCTTGGAAGCATTTACGAATTCAGCCGGTTCCTTTACCCCAACGCTGTATCTTTGCATCTCTCTTTCTTTCCTAAACAATTGGGAAAAGATGCCCCGCAAGGCCTGGCTTTTGTTTGTCATCCCCATACTCAGCACCTTGGTGGTCTGGACCAATCCGCTTCACCACATTCAATATCGGGTGTTCTCCATTATAAAAAGCGAAGTGGTGTTTGGTCCTTATGCACTGATCTCAGGCGCTTACTGCTACCTCTGCATTGTGGCGGCCATAGGACTGATGATCACGTTTGCATTCCGCAATAAAACACAGCTTTATGTGCTGCAATGTATCCTTTTTTCCCTCAGCGGCCTCTGTCCGCTGATCGTGAGCGTGATATCTACCTTTTCCTCCACACTTCCCATCACAGCCACACCACTCAGCTTCATCACCACCATTTTGTTAAACGGCATCGCCATCTATAAATTACACCTGCTGGATATTAAGCCGCTGGCCACACAGCTTGTGTTGGACTCCATTTCGGACTCTTACATGATCCTCAGCGACAATGGGCTGGTGATCAGCTTTAATAAACCCTTTTCCGATATTTTCTCACCGCGCTATGGGTTGAAGGAAGGGGCCTACCTAGAGGCGTTTCAGCCGGAGGACGACAACGCTTCCAATGCCCTCATCTACAATCTCATCACCGCAGTGAACGGTTGCCGGACAAGCCTCTCCACCATATCCTATGAACAGTCCATCATCACCCGGGAGGGAAAGTCCGTCTACAAAGCCTATTATATTGCAGAAGTCTCTCCCGCTTTGTTAAATGGGCAGTTAACCGGATACGTCGTTATTTTTAAAGATGTCACACAAATCAAAAACAGCATGCAAAAGCTGCAGGACAACCAGGCGCGTATGATGGAACAAGAGCGGTTGGCTTTTCTGGGACAAATGATGGGTGGCCTGGCGCACAACTTAAAAACGCCCATTATGAGCATTTCCGGCTGCATCTCTTCGGCGGAGGCACTGATTGAAGAATGCCGGGATAGTCTTAACGACCCGGATGTCACAATAGAGGATTATTTGGAGATTTATGGCGAAATTGAAGGCTGGTTCCAAAAAATGCGGGAATCTTCCTCATATATGTCGGATATCATAACGGCAATCAAAGGGCAGGCAACCACGGTGGTGGCCAATGAAGACGCCGTTTTCACCATTGACGAATTGTTTAAGCGGGTCACACTCCTGATGCGGCACGAGCTGTTCAGCAGCCACAACCAGCTCATCATTGAATACAACAACGAGCGCAATACAGCGATCCACGGAGATATCAACAGCCTGATCCAGGTGCTGGACAATTTTATCTCCAATTCCGTCTACGCACAACATGACAAAGGGGAAATCGTACTGGGCACAGACCGAGATGAGGAATATCTCGAAATTTATGTAAAAGACAACGGATCTGGCGTAAGCCCGCAAATCAGAGACCGACTGTTCCGTGAAATGGTGACCAGCAAAGGCACCCAAGGCACCGGTTTGGGCCTATATATCTCACAAGCCGTGGTGCATGGCAACTTTGGCGGTGACCTATGGTATAAGGAAAACCCGGAAGGCGGCTGCATTTTCGGCATGTCGATCCCGATCGAACGTATCAT
>JAQWCP010000346.1 GCA_028705905.1 Oscillospiraceae bacterium | reverse complement strand
ACCTGCATGCCGCATTTGATGCCGCCCACGATCAGAGAATTTGCCATATTATTGCCATCCCCGATATAGCACAGTTTCAAGCCTTCCAGACGGGTCATTTTTTCTCGCACAGTCATCAGATCTGCCAGAACCTGACACGGATGGCAAAAATCGCTTAGCCCGTTGATAACAGGGATGGTAGAGAAGCGGGCCAATTCTTCAACCTGAGCTTGGGCATACGTGCGGATCATGATCCCATCGCAATAGCGGGAAAGAACCCGGGCGGTGTCCTCGATGGGTTCGCCACGGCCCAATTGAGATTCCTTGCTGCTGAGGAACAATGCATGGCCGCCCAATTGGTACATACCCACTTCAAAAGAAGTGCGTGTGCGTGTGGAGCTTTTTTCGAAAATCATGGCGAGGGTTTTGCCCTGCAACGTGTTGTGGGGAATCCCATGCTTCAGATTGTATTTCATCTGATCGGCTACATCTAGAATTTCAGAGATCTCCTCTGGGGTGAGATCCAATAATTTGAGCAAGTTGGTTTGGGTCATTTACCAGGTTCCTCCAAATCAGATAATACTTGACGCAGAATGGAAAGTCCGTCGTCCATCTCCTGCTTTGTGATGGTAAGCGGCGGTAAAAACCGCAATGCGTCTTTTCCAGCAGTCAGACAGAGCAGCCCGCGTTGAACCAGGCGTGCTGCCAATTCCCGGTTGTTTCGTTCTTTGACGGGGATGCCAATCATCATGCCGAGTCCTCTTGGCGTTCCCAGTAAGGGACTGCCCATTGCCTCGATCTGCTCCCGCAGATATGTACCTTTTTCCTGCACAGCGGAAAGGGCGGTTTCATCCAAAATATCCAGTACAGCCAAAGCGGCGGAGGCACAGACCGGGTTACCGCCAAACGTGGTGGCATGGGTGCCGGGGCCAAGGACATTTTTGCACCGTTCGTTGACCAAAAATCCGCCGAATGGCAAACCGCCGGCGATGCCCTTGGCAAAGCTGACTGCGTCTGGCAAAATGCCATACTGTTGGAACGCAAAAAGGGAGCCAGTCCGGCCGACGCCGGTCTGCACTTCGTCGATCAATAGCAGCCAGTCCCGTTCAGCGCAGAGGACGGCAAGAGAGTGAACAAAGTCTTTGTCCACCGGCAAAACGCCGCCTTCCCCCTGAACCAGCTCCAGCAATACCCCGCAGACGTCGTGCCCCGCCACAGCGGAAATGCCCTCCATATCGTTGGTCGGGGTGGTGCGGAACCCATCTGTAAAGGGGAAGAAGTAATTGTGAAAGACATCTTGGCCAGTGGCAGCAAGGGTGGTGATGGTTCTGCCATGGAACGATTGATTGAGGGTCAAAATGGTTCCTCTGCCTTTTCCATATTTGTCAAAGCTGTATTTTCTGGCCAATTTGATGACGCCCTCGTTGGATTCCGCGCCGGAATTGGCAAAGAAGGCAGAGGTCATTCCACTGCGCTGGCAGAGGGTTTCCGCCAGCTTAATATATGGCTCGCTATAAAAAAGATTGGAGATATGGCCCAATTTCATTGCCTGTGTTGTGATGGCCTCTGCCCATTTGGCATTGCCGTATCCAATGGAATTTACACCAATCCCGCTGGTAAAATCGATATATTTTTTCCCTTCCACATCGTAAAGCGTGGCGCCTTCGCCCCAGTCGATGGCAACGGGAAACCGGGAATATGTTTGTAGGACATTTTGTTTATCTGCTTGCTGCAGTGCTTCAAATGTCATCATTTGTTTTCCCCCTTGTTACAAAATCATCGTTCCAATGCCTTCGTTGGAAAGCATCTCAATCAAAATAGAGTGGGGCTGGCGTCCGTCCAAAATATGGGTGCGGGACACACCGGAGCGCACAGCTTCTACGCAGCAGTCCACTTTTGGGATCATACCACCGGAAATGATGCCGTCTTTGATGAGCCCCGGAACAGTGGATACCGGTACCACCCGCAGAAGAGTGGTGTCGTCTTTCGGATCCCGCAAAAGGCCTCTGACGTCTGTGAGCAAAATCAATTTTTCTGCATTCAAGGCAATGGCCAGCTTGGCCGCTGCCGTGTCGGCGTTGATGTTGTAGGCGGTGTTGGCGTCTTCTCCCAAAGCCACGGTGGAAATGACAGGGATGTATCCATTTTCCAAGGTGTCAATTACCACGGTGGGGTCGATACTGGATATTTTGCCCACAAGGCCGTATGCTTCATCCAGACAAGTGGCGTGGAGCATGCCGCCGTCCATGCCACATAGGCCAAGAGCCTTGCCGCCCATATGGTTTAGCGTGGAGACCAGATCCTTATTGACTTTGCCGCAAAGTACCATCTGCACCACATCCATGGTTTCCTGGTCTGTATAACGCAGGCCGTTCACAAAACGAGCTTCTTTGCCGATGCGGTGCAGCATATCATTGATTTCCGGGCCGCCGCCGTGTACCACAACGACGCGAATGCCCACAAGAGAGAGCAGTACAATGTCACTGATGACCGCTTGGCGCAGCGCTTCGCTGATCATTGCATTGCCCCCGTATTTGACCACAACAGTTTTTCCGTTGTATTTTTGAATATAAGGCAGAGCTTCCACCAAAACGGTCGCCCGCTCTGCAGTGGAATATGACATGGAAATTCCTCCCGTCTTTTTAGATGCAAACAATGGGGTGAAATGATTTTAGGTAC
>JAQWCP010000345.1 GCA_028705905.1 Oscillospiraceae bacterium | reverse complement strand
CGGTTCCATCAGCACGACCACGAAGGATTATATTATCAACTATCAGGACTTACAGGGCATTGGAATGACAAAAAACCTTGCATTGCCTACCTTGGTAGCTCTGTGCTCTATCGCTTTGGGAAAACCATCGCTCAGCTCACTGGCGATTCTGGGCGAAATCAGCATCAGCGGAACCATGATAAAAGCAGATGAATTGGCAAACGCTTTGCAGGTGTGTCTGGACAGTGGGGCAAAGAAGGTTCTACTGCCGATTACATCAGCCGCAGATTTGGGGAGCGTGCCAGCTGAACTTGTTGGGTGTTTCAACCTGATCTTTTATCAGAGCGCGGAGGATGCCGTATTTAAGGCGCTTGGTGTTGAGTGATCTTAGTATAACGCATTTCTTTATTGACCGGAGGTGAAACCGCATGGGCAAGCCCCGTATCTATTCTTTAAAGCTGACATTGGGGCACATTGAACGGCTAATTATTTCCATGATTCGCAGCATTAAGCAGCTTGAATGCGGGAAATTAGAAAATCAATAGGGAAACTGGAGGGACAGCAGTGACAACCGCTAAATGGGAAAACAATGTAGTGAAGGTACGAGATGACCGGCAACCAATTCGTTTCCGTGTGTTGGACTCAACCGCAGATGAAATGATATTTGAGCTTGCGGAGGAACAGACTGTTAATTGGGCTGCTGATAAGCAGTTTAGCGAAAGCGACTTGCGAAGTCGAATTGAGCCGTGGCTTACTTCGTTGTTTCAGTCTGAACATCTTTCGCTTTTGGCCGGAAGCGGTCTGACCTCAGCAGTACAGGGTGCTGCATCTATAAAAGCAGATAACGGCATGGGGGCATTTGAGCCAAAATCATTTTATCATGACCAGATTACCCAAAAGGCAACTGAAAGCGCTATTCGTATGGGACGCGACAGCAAGCCGAATATAGAGGATTATATTCGAGTCCAAAATGAGCTACTTCGCGGTCTTGAGATAGTTGGCGACACCGAAAAGTATGAAGAATTAAAGGAAGAAACAGATAAGCTGATTTTGAATTTTACTCAGAATATTTCCACGATAGAGCATTCCATTTCTGCTGCACCCAAAGAAAAGCGAGAAGATGCATTCAATAAATTAGTGCTTTTCCTTATGAGCTTTGCAAGCCGAACGGGGACAAGAGACCGTCTTAATATTTTTACGACAAATTATGATCGTCTTATTGAAGCTGGAGCGGATGTAGCCGGTCTACACCTCATTGACCGCTTTATAGGCTCGCTGACCCCAATTTTTCGCTCCTCGAGAATGGATATTGATATGCACTATAACCCTCCTGGAATCCGAGGGGAGCCGCGCTATTTAGAGGGTGTTGCTCGCTATACGAAGCTCCATGGTTCCATTGATTGGGTAAACTGTGATGGAGTGATTAGAAAAATTGGCCTACCATTTGGAGCAAAAGATTCTACGCCTTTCTTGACAGTGGCAGGTATTGATGCGGATGCATCAAAAATCATGATTTATCCAAATTCGTCAAAGGATAAAGAAACTGCAGAATATCCGTATGTTGAACTCTTCAGAGATTTTGCTGCCGCGCTATGTCGACCAAACAGCACAATTGTGACCTATGGATATAGCTTTGGAGATGACCACATAAATCGTGTGATTCGTGATATGCTTACCATTCCATCAACACATCTGGTTGTTATTTCCCATAGTGATTCATCAGGGCGCATAAAAAGAATATATGACGAATGGGGCAGAGAAAGCCAAATGTCATTGATGATTGGTCCTAACATTACAAATTTGGAGGCACTTGTAGATTACTACCTTCCTAAGCCTGCAATTGACCGTACCACTATTAAGATGGCAGATCTGTTACGGCAACGATATGATGCACCGCTCAAAATAGGAGAGGAAAAAGAAAAGGAAGGTGCATCTGAAGAATGATTACGCCTATTGCAAGTGCAGAGTCAATGCAAATTGGCCGCGTTGATTTTGTATCCCCTGACGAAATCAAGGTCGTTCTTGATCTGGAGGCTCCAAATGATGTTGCATTGAATTCGGGTGTTCCTCGCCCATTTCCGCGAATAAATAGTTATGTGCTTGTGTCCTGCGAAGGCGGCTTTCTGGTAGCCCAAATTGAATGGATAACGGTGGAACAATCCCAGTATCCAAAAAGACGCGGGATGCAAGATTTTGGAATTGTTGACTTACCATATCCTCTGCGTAAGATGAGCCTGACGCCGCTTGGAATTCTCCATGAAAAAGTAGAGGGAGCGGGGAAAAAATCCAAGTATCTTTTTTCACGTGGAATAGACGTTTTCCCAACAGTTGGGGATCCAGTCCTTTTGCCAAGTACAGAACAGCTGAAATCAATCGTTGAATCAGGCTCAAACAGACGAGTGGATATTGGGATTAGTCCTTTAGCCGGAAACGCCACGGTTTCAGTTGACCCAGATAGACTGTTCGGTCGACATTTGGCCGTACTTGGAAATACGGGCAGCGGAAAATCGTGTTCTGTTGCAGGACTTGTCCGATGGTCCATTGAAGCTGCGCAAAGGGACAAAGCAACTCGTCACGGAGACGGGGCGTTGGCAAATACAAGGTTCATCATTCTTGACCCCAATGGTGAATACTGAAAGGCATTTTTGGATTTGCCAAATGTTCATGTTTATGGTGTAGAAAGAGATGAA
>JAQWCP010000344.1 GCA_028705905.1 Oscillospiraceae bacterium | reverse complement strand
CTCCCGTTCTCCCTGCCAAGGACATCAGCCAGCACAAGGTTGTGGTTGGAAATCTGAAAGTCATATCCAAGGGACTGTGCCTTTCGGATAAAATCACGGTATCGGCAGACCGAGGACAGGGGGCAGTTCAGATGGCAATGTTCCACATTGATACAGGATTTCACATAATCCGTTAAGGGGAGCTTATCCAAATCAAGGGAGCAGGCTCCTGTAAAAAGTCCGGTCAGGACAGAAAGCAGCTCCTTGTCCTCATAGCGGTCATTGTGTGCGATAGAGGAACGATACCCCTTTACTCGGCTGTCGCAGGCGTAATGGGATTTTCCCTTACGAACCACAAAGGACAGGGGCTTGTCAATGATACGGTGTTCCATCAGAATATCGGAAATCTGAGGGATATATTCTTCCGTCAGTGCCTTTTGCAGAGCAATGGTGGAAGTAGATATAATTGTCGGCAGCTTATTGGCGCTGAACAAGTTGTGGACTGTTACGGCCAGTATGTAGGCATGAGTTTTGCCTGTACCCACCTCGGCCTCACAAAGCGCCAGCCGGTTGTCCTGCAACGACTCCAGCATTTCCAACGCAAGGGCCGCCTGATTTTCCCGAAAGTCCATGCCATGTTTCGGCAGGATGTTTGCAAAAATGTGTTCCAGCAGATTTCTTGCTCTCACAACATGGTTGATGGAAAAGGTACTTTCCGGTTCCGATACTGCCTGCGAAAGCATTTTGTCCATCGCTTTTTGATAGCCGCTTTCATTCAGCGGCGCCGCTTTGGAAAAGAGCCGTTTTGCCTTTAAGGTAGAAAGCTCCACCATGCGGTAGCTGTATGTTTTTCCGGTGTAGTATTCTAAAAGCACGCAGTTTTCGGCCGTCAGCACAATGCGTTCCTCTTGCCGAATTAAGCCTGCTTCATAAATCTTATTTTGAATATCTGCCATGTAGACAGGTTGTTCCATAATATTTTGCCTCCTTTGCTTGCCTAAAGGAGCGACACAAGAATGCGGCGGAATCAGGAAAAGGGTTGAAAGTTTGTTGACTCAATAAGCCTGTTCCGCCGCATGGTTTCTATCGCTCCGATAGAACACGATAGATTTTTATATCAAAGCAAAGGTGTGACAAGCGATCCGGCTGGTGCTGCCGGACTCCATAAAAGCCGCCCCTCATTCTTTCTCAAATGAGGGTGATGCGTTTTCCCGGCCGTCTGCCGGGCTATCCAATGCGGTGAAGCGTTCAAGATAGAAGTACCATGATGACCGGCAGGGATCGTCGCAATCCGTCCCACCATGGGGCGTAACTGCCGCAGACAGTATCGCTCGGAGGGCATTGCCCTCGTCTTGGCGTGTCCCAGCGTGTTGCTCCCCCTGCCGGTGATGTACCCATCACACCTGTATTCTGTTTTCAATGTTCAGGTGAAAGGCGATTTGAAAAATTCCTTTCACCCAACGTCCGAAAACAGGGGGGGTGATGAGTCATTCAGAGAAAAAAATTTTTAATTTTTTTGAAGCCCAATGCAGACTATCCCAAACCGCCCGATAATCCACGTTATCCAAGGCAGCTATCTGACGTATGGATAATCCCTGAAAGAAATGCTGGACAAACCTCCGTTGCTGGGTTTCCGTCAGCTTTCCACTATGCAAAAGCCTATCCGCTGCTTTTCTGGCATTGGTTTCATCATGTTTCCGTATGAACTGCTCGTCCATGGACAAGGCAGAAGGCTTGTCCACTTCCTCCATGCCGTTCAGTGTCCGCTTGCGCTTGTTGTAACGGTTATCTGCAAGGTCTTGATCGTGATAAATTTCATCCGACAGAGCCTTCAGTTCTAAAAAATCCTGTTCCGTTTTGCCGGGGTTTTCCGAAAGGTACCTCTCCAGTGTGACCTCTACGATACGGTCTGCAAAACGGTAAACGATGCCCTCACTAAACTTATTTAGGGCATAATCACTCTTTTTATAGCTTTCCATGTCCTTTCCTCCAATCTGTTTTGCTGGAATGCCAAAACAGATTGGAGGGCGGAGAGCGGCAGCATGGTTCGACAATCAGATGGATATTCATGTCTGAACTTGGGATAGAATGGAAATAAAGCAGTTTTTTTGTCGAACAAAAAAAGCCAGTACGTTGCCCAAGGCAAAATACTGACTTTTTTATAATATTACTATTAAATTGTATAATTGCGAGGAGGTATGTATGAGCTTTGTTTTCTCTATTTCCACCTCTGAAAAAGCAAAAGGTAGGGCATACGCATAAGGAAACCCCTTCCGCCACGGCGTAGACCAAAAGCCCTGCCTGATGCTACAAACACCCGAAATGCCCGTAAAATAGGGCAAGAGCCTACCCCCAAAATTGAGGGCAGGCTCTGCTCGGTTTTTGGCAGCCAGGCTATCATAGCGTAAAACGCCGTAGACCCTGTGGCTTTGCGTCCCCGGCTTTAACCGGGTTTGCCCTTGGCTTATTTAGTTGTTGTTTCGATTTACTTCTCCGGCACCCTCAGCACATCGCCGGGGTGGATGAGGGCGAAGCGGCTCTTGTTATTCAGCCGTTCCAGCTCAGCCATAGTGCAGTTCAGCTTGCGGGAGATCCTCCAGAAGCTGTCGCCTTTCTGTACCGTGTAGGTGGTGTACCGCAGATTCTTCGGCACATCCGCTGTTACACCGTATTGGTCGAAGGTATAGGCGATGC
>JAQWCP010000343.1 GCA_028705905.1 Oscillospiraceae bacterium | reverse complement strand
TACCCCCTTTGAAGCCAGCCCTTTGCCCTGTGGCAAGAGGCGCCCCCAAGCGTTTCTTTTCGGTCATCCTTTTTTAATATGCCTTCCCCCCTCAGCCCAGACAAGTCCTGCCCGCCACCAAACCTTTAATCCTGCCAGCCCATCTTCCACCTCATTTGGAATGGAGTGAGTTTTTTGTCTACCGTACCACATCAAATAAATCCAGCGGAACCAACCAGGTGTGTCATCTTCTCCGGGGCACCGGGCTGTGTGCCGTTCACCCCCCAGGCATCAGACTTTATCATTGCCTGCGATCATGGATACGACCACGCCCTTTCCCAGAATATCCGGCCCAACCTGCTGGTGGGGGATTTCGATTCCTGTCTTGCACCCCGGGACCCATCCATCCCCTGCCTGACTGTCTCTGCGGAAAAAGACGATACCGATACTATGCTGGCCATCCGCCATGGGCTTTCTTTGGGCTTTCGGAACTTCTTGCTGCTGGGCGCAACCGGCGGCCGGGCGGATCATTTTTTTGCCAATTGCAGTGCTTGTGCCTTTTTGGCCAAGCAGGGCGCACATTGCGAGATGCGGGATAGCCACTATACCCTTTACACCTTATCTCAGGGGTCTCTCACTCTCAAACAACAGACAGGGGCGTTTCTCTCTGTCTTCTCCTTTTGTGATACATCTTACGGTGTCACACTTCAAGGGGTGAAATACCCTTTGGAAAATGCCACTTTGACCAACGACGTCCCCTTGGGTGTCAGTAACGAATTTGCGGCGGAGACGGCTCATATCTCCCTTCAATCGGGCCTGTTGCTGATCCTGGTAACCCATCCGTAATGCCCGTGTCCAAATGGATTCGAGTCAGTCTCATAAGAAAGAAGAGGGCCGGCAATTGCCGGCCCTCTTCTTTCTTATCCCTTATCCGCCGTCCGCAACCGGCCAACATCTATCACAGGATGTTATTGCTTTTCCTCCCCGGCGGCCGCTCCCCCCGTATCTTCTATGGGAGAGATGACGGAAAATAAATGCTTCATACTCTCATCATAAAACAAATACCGCCCGCGCCCTTGTCGTTTTCCTGCATAAAGGGCCTGGTCAGCACATTGAAACAATGTGTCATACGCCTTCCCCACCACGTCGGTACAGGCGATTCCCATACTGACGGAAATAGCAACCCCTTCATAATTTCCACTCAATGCGCTGAAAATGCGCCGGATGACCCCTTCCAGCTCCGTCTGGTACGTAAGAAAGATCAGGAATTCATCTCCGCCCACGCGGGCGGCAATATCGCCGCTTCTGATATTCCGGCGCACCTGATCGGCCACATATTGCAGCACTTGGTCGCCAAACAGGTGCCCATAGCGGTCATTGATCCGTTTGAAATGATCCAGATCAAAAATCGTCAAAGCAAATTTTCCGTCTGGCCACTCCGCCATCAACTCCTGGATACGTTTTTTGGCGTGGGCCCGGTTGAGCAGCCCCGTCAGCGGGTCATGATCCGCCCGGTGCCTCAGATCATTGAGCTGAAGCTGCTCCTCATGGATATCCATCGCCTTGCCGATGGCTCCCAGATACCGAGGCGGCTCTTCCGATGACCACATGGAACGGCAAATGCACCTGTGCCACCGGAGCTTTCCTCCTACTTTGATTTTACATATATATTGGATCACCGGCTCTTCCGGCGTCGTGCGGCGAAGCGCATCCGCCAGCTCACACATCTGCGCCTCACCCATCACGTCAAGCAGTCTTGCATCACGGAATGGATCCATGATAATTTCGCTCAAACCTAATTTGCGAGCGCCCCATTCTGATATGGTGGCCACCGGAGGCGTGCAGGTAAATTCAAATTGAATTTCATTGGACATGGAAGCGAAAAACTGATACTTTGTCCGTTCCTGTTCTAACAGCCGCAAGGTGCGTTCCGACGCAGACAGCGCTTCATTTCGAAGCATTTCTCTTTGGTTGCTGGGATCTTGGGGCTCCATTTCCAGCTTTGCCTGAAGATCATCTGCAATCTCCAAAAGACATTCCAACAGCAAAGGATCAAAAACGCCGCACGCTCCCTCTAAAATCATTTTTATCGCCTTCTCATGAGAATATGCCTCTTTATAGACCCGTCCACTGGTAAGGGCTGTATATACGTCGGCAAGAGAGACGATCTGGGCAGAAGTAGGGATCTCTCCCCCCTTCAGTCCGTCTGGATAGCCGCCGCCGTCATATCGCTCATGATGCCAACGGCAAATTTCATAGGCCACACGAACCAGCGGCTGGTTTTGATGAAACGGAAGGTTCTCCAGCATGGAAGCGCCAATTTGTGGGTGTGTTTTGATGACTTCAAACTCTTCTTTGGTCAGCTTTCCGGGCTTGTTTAAAATTCTCTCTGGAATGGCGACCTTCCCAATGTCGTGCAAAGCGGACGCCGTACTGATCAAGTAGGCACCCGACCGGGATAAATGCCACTTCCCTTTCTGTATCAGTTGCTTTAGCAGCAGTTCCGTCATGGTATTAAGGCGGGGCACATGCAGGCTGTTCTCTCCATTTCGAAACTCGACAATATGACTGAAGATATTGATTACAAGCTGATTACTCTTTTGATTTTCGTAGATTTGGCCCGTCATGAGATGATCCATTTTCTTCTGTTTGACATAAAGCCTGATGGCATTGACCACTCGACGGCGCAGAATGAACGCATCAAA
>JAQWCP010000342.1 GCA_028705905.1 Oscillospiraceae bacterium | reverse complement strand
GAAAGGAAATACCCTCGTCTTTTCTTAGTTCGTTAATGTAGTTAGATGAGTCGTTCTTATGCTCATCATTTAGGTAGCCTTCCCACTGTGAATAGATAATCTGTATTTTTTCGTTATTCCGACACGTATCTACTAGTTTCTTAATGAGGCGATGTCTAAAGTGAACAAAGTCAGAAGGAGTTTGATAAATTGCGTTATCCATCTTTTGTTTATGTAATCTTGTTAGGAACTCCTTATATTGGCTGCCCTCAATCAAATTCATATGTCCACGGTCCTTATAGACTTTTATTCCTTCCCATTCCATTGAAGGAATGTTTTTAGATTGTTTTCTAGCTAATTCTAACACCAAAGCTGCATACACATCAATAACAAGATATTTATTTGCTTTTTTACAGGCCTTGAAAACAGAAATAAATCTGTCTATATTTTGCGGCGAACTGATTACAAATGATGCGTTTGTTTGGTTTCGAATTGTGTCATATATGGCATCCTCAACTTTTAACTCAGTTGGATAAAGATGATTTGTCCGTTCAACCATTGTTCCCTCCATGAGAAGCAAGTCAATGTTTTTTGGTGGTTTATCAATCATTTTTTTGTACACTATGTTTTTTCTCCCTGTTGCCCTAAAATCACCACTGTAAAATATTCTTTTTCCATCTGCTTCAACCAAAAATGCAAATGCTTCCGGGGTCGAATGGTCTACCAGGTAAGGAGTCACTTTAAATGTGTTAGCAATGGAAAATTCACTCCAAACTTTGATTGTCTTGAAGTTGGACGATAATGGTGAAATGCCTCTGAATGTTTTTGTTGCATTTATAAGGTCCAAAGACAATTCACCGATGTAAATGGGGACGTCAGGCCCTACTTTTCCCATTAATCCGAAATGGTCTTGATGGGGGTGAGATATTAATAAGGTATCCACTTTATTGTTGGCATAGTCTATGTTTGGATTTGTGTTGTCAAGTGGTTCGCCAAGGTCAATCCATAAAATTGTTCCGTTGTCGGCAGTTAATTCTACACAAGTTCCTCCAATTTCTTTTGTCCCTCTATAAATCCTCGCCTTCATTTTAGTGTGTGATTTTCGGCCGTTTTATAACTACTTCAAAATGCCGGCTTTGTAGTTTCCTGATTTTGGTTGACTACTTGTACGTCTTATCACTGAGCAAAGTTGACTCGGTTGATGTTTATTACTGATATTTGTTGACCCAAGGTTGGTATCCCTGAGTTTTGTTTACTGACCAATCCTTATCCCTGTCAGGGGTTGACTGGAGGGCTTGCCCGGAAGGAGGCCCCTGACAGGGATGTAAAGGTAAACAGATTTCAGGAATTTCCAGCGAAAGTTTCCTCTTGATTGCTTCCATCCTAAAACTTTTCCACTTCATATCTCTGTCCCCGGTTAGGTTGGCCGCCTTTACCGGAGTCAACATCCCGATACTCATATGAGGCCTTTCATTGTTATAGAAGTCTACTGCAACTGAAATTGCGGCAATAACCTCATCGATATGCCTGAATACCTTATCTTTTAACAGTTCATTCTTCATCGTATTGTTGATGCGTTCTGCTTGGGCATTATCCTTTGGGTCACCACATTCCGTCATACTTATCTGTATATTATGTGATTGAAGTTCTCTCACATATTCGTTACTTGCATATTGACATCCTCTATCTGAGTGATGGATAAGACCTATGTCTCCTTTCCCTTCTATGCGCTTTAGAGCCATCTTAAGCGCCGCCAATGGGTATTGTGTGTCAAGGGTAGGTCCGACACTCCAGCCGATGATTTCCTCTGTGAAAGCATCAAGAATCAACGACAGATAGCAGAAGTGATAACTGGTATCGCTGTCTATGATTACAATGTACGTTATATCGCTTACCCATAATTGGTTAGGCGACGTCGGGATGAGGTCCTTGACAATATTTGGATACGTCGGTAATCCGTGCGTAGAGTCTGTTGTCTTGGGCTTTCTCCTCTTGAACCGAACCTTGAGGTTATGCCGATCGATTATCTCGCAGAAGCAATCTCTGCCTATTGGGCTTTCTTGATTGAACCGATCCCGGTACATAAACCATAACTTCATGCCACCAATACCGGGATCGCGTCTCCTTACATCGTGTATGAACTGTAGTGCGAAACTCTCCCTGGCGGATCTTGCCAGAACGGCATTCTCATCGTATTTGTAGTAAGCCTGCTTACTTACACCAAACAGTGCGCAAAGATCCGTTACCCCATATTCAGTAGCGGATCTTGCGTGCAGGGTTGTCACTGTTTGGCGCCAGCTTTTTTTCTTATTGGAATGTTAAACTTCTTCTCTGCTATATCAATCATCGTGTCATAGGCATCAGCGCGAAGTTTTTCCTTTTTAAGCTGCTGTTCTAAACTGGCAATCTTTTCCTGAAGCGATTGAGCATCGCTGGCTTCAGGTGAGCTCTGATTAGCTGGACGTGGCGTTTTTTCCTTCATAATCGTTGAATATGCTTTCTCTTTCTCCGGTACAAAGGTAATAATCCAAACACGAATGCTTGACTTTGATACTGGAACAAGTTGAGATATTTTATCATATCCCAAACCATGATTGAAATGGAGGTCAATCACCCTGTCATAATAGAGATGGTGTTTTTCTTTCCATCCCATTCTCTTCGTTTCCATATTTGACTCTTGTTTTATGAGTCAACTTTTTTCAGGGAAAGACA
>JAQWCP010000341.1 GCA_028705905.1 Oscillospiraceae bacterium | reverse complement strand
CGGTTCTGGTGGTGTGTCGAAGGATGATATCCTGAAGGTGACGGACCGGTCTGAGCGGCAGAGGCTTATTAATGAGAATATGGATTTGTTTTTATAGTTGAAAGGAGTTTTTGTTATGGCGGTTACTGCGAATACGATTGTGTCGGCTGATTTGGCGCCGGCGATTAGTGTTGATTTTACGAGTAGGATTGTGAAGAATATTTCGGAGCTTCAGTCTGTTTTGGGGGTTTCTGATTTGATTCCGCTTTCTGCTGGTACGGATGTCCGGTTTTATAAGATGACTCAGGTGAATACGCCTGCCCAGGTGGCGGAGGGTGAGGTTATTCCTCTGACTGAGATTAAGCGTGAGTTGGTGGGTACGAAGTCGCTGACGCTTCAGAAGTATCGGAAGGTGACGACTGCGGAGGCGATTCAGAAGGTTGGTCGTGATGTTGCTTTGAATATGACGGATGAGAAGCTTTTGTCCGGGGTTCAGAGTGCTATTAAGGCTGCGTTTTATTCGTCTTTGGCGACGGGTTCCGGGACTGCGACTGGTTCCAGTCTTCAGGTGGTTCTGGCGAATTTGTGGGCGAAGCTGGAGGGGTATTATGTGGATGAGGATGTGAGTCCGATTTATTTTATTAATCCGGCTGATGTGGCGGATTATTTGGGGACTGCGTCGGTGACGATGCAGGATGTGTTTGGTTTTACGTATATTGAGAATTTCCTCGGGCTTGGAACGGCGGTTGTGTCTCCGTCTGTGACTGTGAAGTCGCCGATTGCGACGGCGAAGGAGAATTTGGCGGGGGCTTATGCTCCTGTGAGTGGTGATGTGGGGCAGAGTTTTGGACTTACGGCTGATGCGACTGGTTTGGTTGGGATGTCGCACAGTGTGAAGTCTGACAATGCTTCTTTGGAGACGCTTTTGATGTCTGGCGTGTTGTTTTATCCTGAGTTTACCGATGGTGTGTTTAAGGGTACTATCAGTACCGGGGCTTGACGGGAGGTTTGTGTATGTTTCGGGTGATCTGTTTTTTTACTGATCTTGAGGATGATGGTTACCCTTACGCGGAGGGCTGTGTCTTTCCGCGTGAGGGTGTTTCTGTTTCGGCCAAAAGGCTGGCGGAGTTGTCGGGGTCAGGGAATTTGCAGGGCAGGCCGCTGATTGTGGCGGTGAAGGATGTTAAGAGGTCTGGCAAGAAGGGTTAGGAGGTGGCGTCTGTGGCGGTGCTGGATGATGTGAAGGTGTTGTTGGATGTGTCTGGTTCTGATTTGGATGAGAAGTTGACGCTGATGATTTCTTTCGCTGAACGCCGGGTGTTGTCTTTTTTTCCGTCTGGTGTGACGGATGTGCCTGATGCTTTGTTGTTTGTGGTGACGGAGTTGACGGTGGCCCGGTTTAATCGGGTTGGTAATGAGTCGATGTCTTCTTTTTCCCAGGATGGGGAGAGTTTTTCTTTTTCTGAGAGTGATGTGGCTCCGTATGTTGCTGATATCAGGGCGTATTTGGGGTCTGTTGATGATGCAAAGAATGGTGTGGTGAGGTTTTTATGAGGTATGATACTCCGGTTTTTTTCGTTTCTGATTCGGACAGGAGGTATGATCCTGATTCCGGGGCCTGGTCCGGCGATGTGCCAGGTGAGGTGAAGCGGTGGGCTAATGTTTCTCATGTGAGCGCTGAGCGGCAGCAGGTTGTTTTTGGCGATGTCAGGGGCGACCGGTTTGTCGTGAGACTTCAGCGGCCGTATACGGCGGGTTTTTCGTCGGTCCGCATTGGGTCTGATTTGTTTTATCCTGAGCGGGTGCGTCTGCCTGTGGATGCCATGTGTATTACGGTGGTTTCAAATGGGTAGGGGGATCAGGGTCGAGGGGATTGATGCGCTGGCTGGTGTTCTTAAGAAGAATGCTACGCTGGATGATGTGAGAAGGGCGGTCAGGAAGAATGGCCGTGAGCTTCAGGGTGTTATGGTTAAGAATTCCGGTGAGAGTACGTTTTGCCGGGGGTTTTTTACCGGGGCTTTGAAGCAGGATGTCTCTGCTCAGGGGTTTAAGTTGAAGGATGGCGGGTTGACGGCTTGTGTCGGTTCGACTAAGGCGTATGGGCCTTATTTGGAGTTTGGTACGAGGTTTATGGCGGCTGAGCCGTTTGTTAAGCCGTCTTTGGATGTGCAGGCGCCGATATTTGAGTCGGATATGAGGAAGTTGGTGAAAGGATGAAGTCTGTGGAGCAGGCGGTCCACGATGTTTTGTGGAAGGCGCTTGATGGTGATTTGGATGTGTATGAGTCGCGTCCGGTGACGGAGGTTGGTTATCCTTTTGCGGATTTCGGTGATTTCGATAGTGGTTTTTTCGGTACGAAGAGTGGTTTGTTGACTCAGGTTTCTGTTACGGTGAATTTCTGGGATACGGAGGAAAACCGACTCCGGGTTTCTGATTTGGCTCATGGGTTTTTATGGAAGGCGCTTGGTGTGCATCAGGCTTATGGTCATGAGGTGACGCTGCGCGCGGAGCAGTCCAGTGTTGTGTTGTCGCTGGACCGGTCGGTTACGCCGCCGGTTTGGCGCGGTATGGTGGTTTTGGTTTTCAGTGTTTAGGAGGTTTTTTTATGGCAGTTTATCAGGGTAAAAGGATTGTTTATTTATGGCGGTTGTTGTCGAAGCAGGCGACTGTGGCGGCGGCTAATATTGCTTTTCAGACGGATGGGTCTGAGAGTATTTCCAAT
>JAQWCP010000340.1 GCA_028705905.1 Oscillospiraceae bacterium | reverse complement strand
GCAGAATAATGTCTATTTTTCCTGCTTCGCTGTCAACCAGCAGTCTATTTCTCATGCCTTTTTGTCAGAGCATTGTCCTTTCTATGGGTACCATTTTACTTTCTCTGATGTTAACGCACTCTGTTCAAATGGGTCCTTCAAGGTGGTTCACCATGACCCCCTCCCCGGTTCAGCGAAAGGCTGCAAAAGCCCCTTGGCGGAAGCGTATATTTTTCGTCGGCGTTATGAGAGGTCTTTTTTTACGAAGTACATATTGGAGCTGCTGCTCCCGTTATCGCGGTAGCGCAGCTCTTTTTCGAGAAATCCGCGCCGTGTGAGATCGTGGAGCGCCCGTTTCACGGTGGAGCGTGAGATGGCGAGGTCTTTGGCGATGGTGTTGATTCCCGGCCAGCACGTTCCGCTGGGGTTCGTCCTGTCGCGCAGATACATATACACGGCTTTTGCCCGGTGCGGCAGTTCTTCCTCGGCGTAGATGGTTCCGAAATAGCTCACGCTAACACCTCCTTACTGCGTGCGGACAGGAGAGCGGCGTTGGCGCTTGTCGCCGCCTTTCGGCTCTGACGTCATAGTATGGAGCGTGCCACCCGTAGCCTTGTCTAACGGCGCTTCGGTGTCGTCCTCGGACACACAGGAGAGGTGGCGCCGCACGATGCTCTGCTCCAGCTCGCCCTTGTCGGCGTAGGACACCTTGCGCTGCGCCTTCTCCGTGACGGAGTAGGGCTTCCCGAATGTGATGCCCCAATCGAGGAACAGGCGCAGGCGCGTCTGCATCGGGTGCGTCCCTGTTTTCATGACGATAAAGCGGCCTTTGGGGAGAGACTTCAGCTCGTCGGGTGTAAGCAGAGGGCGTTCCATCATCTGGAGGCTCTGCGAGGGGTCGTTCTTGCCTCTGGAGATGCTGCCGCTCATGACCGTGCGGCTGCCCAGCGCCTTGGACAGCACCTCGGCGGTCTGGCTGTTGGGTGCAAACCCACCGAAGATGGTGTCCTGGCAGTTGTCGACCACGATTTCCGCGCCCTCTTTTCCGTAGTTTTTCTGCAACTGGCTTAGACTCTGCACGATTGGAACCATCAGCAGGCCGCGAGAGCGGGAGGCTGAAAAAATTAACTCCAGCGATTCTATGGGAGGAATAGTGCCCAGCTCATCACAGTAGAACACCACACGTTTCTTGAGCTTGCCGCCATTCTCATCGGCCACGGCGAGGATCTCACGGTAGAGTTGCTGGATCATGAGACTGACCATAAAATACTTTGTCAGATCTTCCTCGGGCAGTACGATAAAAATGGCGCTTTTCTCGTTGCAGAACTTTTCGGCGTCAATGGCCGTATCAAAGCAAAGGATCTGTTCCATCTCGCTGTCGAGGAAGGCGTTGAGCCGAGCCAGCACGGTCGACATGACCGATGCCATGGCCTGCTCTGCGCTGTTGAGAGCGGAGCCCGCAAACCATTTGGCCTTATGCTCTGGCGGGAGCTTGTCCATGAGAAGCTGGAACTGATTCTTTCCCTTGACGCGGGATGGAGCCAACAGCTCCTGCACCATTTTGAACACGCTGATGATGTGCCGCCGCTCACTGCGATTCTCGTCCGAGGGCGGCATATACTCGGCCAGCAGCAAGATCACGGCAGTCAGTAGTCCTTCGGCGGAATCGTAGAAGAATGCGTTTTGTCCGTAGTTGGCGCTGTCGCCTGTGGAGTTGATGATGGTCTTGGATATGATCTTGGCGTACTTCTCAGCTTTTGCTTTGGCAGAGAGGTTCTCCGGTTCTTTACGATAGATATCCATATAGCGATTAACCAAGTGCAGCATATTATTACCGTCAGAGCGTGTGGGGCTTCGCAGGTCGATAACGGAAATGTTGTACCCGTAATGATCCTTGGCTATTGCTCCGTAGTTGCGGAACAGATCCCCTTTTACATCTGTGCAGAGGAACGACATTCCGGTAGCGCAGGCGTACTCGAGGTTGGGGTATAAAAAGAAGGCAGTCTTGCCCACGCCGGATGCGCCTATCATCAAAGTGTGGACGTCGTCGGTATCCACCAGTGCGGTTACCTCATTTTTCTTGCCCGCGCATCCGAGGATGATGCCTTGGTCTTTGGGCAGCTCTTTTCCCTTGCGCCACGCCTCCGGTTTGAACGGGACGTGCTTGTAGGTCTGCTGTATCTCTTTCTTGGACGCCCAGCGCGCCGTTCCGTGCTGACCGTCGCCCACGGTCTTGCTCTTGATGCCGTTGAGGGTATAATAATGCGCCAGCAGGGACAGGCCGCCGATGACGGCAAACATAGCGGCGGCGATCCCTATCAGCAATAAAACCTGTGACTGCAATTCGTTCACCTCATCCCATTTTCATAGTAAGTCCCTGCTCCTGTTCATCCGCAGAAGCAGTCAGCATATCGTTCCAGTCCTTCCGCTCGGGGAGCAGAGGGACGGTTTGTGTGTAGCCACGCTCGGCGAGTATGCCGATCAGCCTGTCGATGGCCTTTCTGCCGGCGTCGTCATTGTCGAGGCAAAGCGCGATTTTTTGGAGCTGCAGATTCTGCTCCAGCATCCAGAGCATGGCGTGTTCCGCTGCCCCGCAGAGCGAGACATATCTCTATCTTGATCTCAATACCTGTGACCGCTGTATCGGCGCCGATGCGGTACTGGAAGAAGTTTTGGGCAGTATCGCGCCCGCTCTGGAGGCTGCCGGATATACCATGCGGCTTCAAAAGGT